>NZ_JBHWUU010000021.1:81424-105313 GCF_042737375.1 Streptomyces sp. NPDC060000 | reverse complement strand
GCCCCCCTCCAGGAGGGGGGCCGGGGCCTCGTCCGTATATCCGCCGCTCAGTGCGCGCGGGTCACGCCGTTCAGTTCGTGCGGATCACGATCGAGCTGCACACCTTGTCGGCGAACGTCTGCTTCTTGGCGTCCCACGCCGGCCACAGCCAGCCCAGGTAGCACGCCAGGCTGTCCAGGAAGTGGGCCAGGCGGCGGACGAACGCCATGCCGACGCCGAGCGGCTGCCCGTCGCTCTCGCGCACCAGGCGGATGCCCAGCGCCTTCTTGCCGACCGTCTGACCGGTGCGGCCCTCCTGGATCAGCTGCCAGATGCCGAGGCCGATGAGGACGACGACGCCGACCAGCATCAGCGCCGGGGTGTCCTTGCCGATGATGACGAGGGCGTAGGGGACCGCGAAGACCAGCATGTCGACCAGGGTGCCCAGGAACCGCTGGCCCCAGTTGGCGTACGGCGGCTGGCCGCCGTAACCGGGCTGCTGCGGGTAGCCGTAACCCTGCTGGGGATAGCCGGGCTGCTGGGGATACCCGGGCTGCTGCGGGTAACCCGGGTGCTGCGGCTGGCCGTACCCCTGCGGGGGGACGCCCTGCGGCGCCTGCTGGCCGTAACCGGGCTGGCCCTGCTGGGGGTAGCCGTAACCGGGCTGGCCCTGCTGGGGGTTCTGCGGCTGACCGTAGGGGTCGTTGGGCGGGCCGAAACTCATGGTGGATTTCCTCCGTTGCACAAGCGGGGACGAGGCGGAATGCGCGGAGGAACGTCTTTGAATAAGCGGTTTGCCCCCCAACACCGACCGCATACTGCGGACCCCTATGCTTCTTGGCCGGGCATGCTCCTGTCCAGCCGCTTTCCGCAGGCTTTGTGCAAGTGCAACCTTGCCGATCTTGGCCGGAACCGTCGAGGCGGGTGGCCGTAACCGGATTCACCGCTGCCCGGGTTCATCCGGATTGGAACCGGGGGCCCGTCATCCGGGAGGATGGGTGCATGACCGCCCAGATTCTCGATGGCAAGGCCACCGCAGCCGCGATCAAGTCCGATCTGACCGCCCGGGTGGCGGCGCTGAGGGAGAAGGGCGTGACGCCCGGACTCGGCACGATCCTCGTCGGCACCGACCCCGGCAGCCAGAAGTACGTCGCCGGCAAGCACCGCGACTGCGCCGAGGTCGGCATCGCGTCCATCCAGCGCGAGTTGCCCGCCACGGCGACGCAGGAGGAGATCGAGGCGGTCGTCCGTGAGCTGAACGACGACCCCGACTGCACCGGCTACATCGTCCAGCTCCCGCTGCCCAAGGGCATCGACGAGAACCGGATCCTGGAGCTCATGGACCCGGCCAAGGATGCCGACGGCCTGCACCCGACGAACCTCGGCCGGCTGGTCCTCAACGAGCCCGCCCCGCTGCCCTGCACCCCCAACGGCGTGCTCACGCTGCTGCGCCGGTACGGCGTCGAGATCAACGGAGCCGAGGTCGTGGTCGTCGGCCGCGGCGTCACCATCGGCCGCTCGATGCCGCTGCTGCTGACGCGGCGCAGCGAGAACGCGACGGTGACCCAGTGCCACACCGGCACCCGGGATCTCCCGGCGCATCTGAAGCGGGCCGACATCATCGTCGCCGCCGCCGGTTCCGCCCACCTGATCCGGGCCGAGGACGTCAAGCCGGGCGCCGCCGTCCTGGACGTGGGCGTCTCCCGCAGCGCGGAGGGGAAGATCGTGGGCGATGTCCACCCGGACGTCCGTGAGGTGGCCGGCTGGATCTCCCCGAACCCCGGCGGCGTCGGCCCGATGACCCGCGCCCAACTGCTCGTCAACGTGGTGGAGGCGGCTGAGCGCAGTGTCGACTGACAGCACCTCCGGCAAGACCGGCGCCTCCGGCAAGGCCGACAGGACCGGCAAGACCGTCCGGACCGGCAGGAGCGGCGATACGGACAGGGCCGGCAAGACCGGCAGGTCCGGAAACATCGACGACGGCGTCGAGGGCGTCGATGACGGCACCGGCCGCGTCGATGACGGCCCCGGCCGCATCGACGGCGGCGCTCAACACATCGAGGACGGCACCGAGCGTATCGACGGCATCGACATCAACGGCAACGACGGCATCGACGACATCGAGGTGCGGGACCCGATCAGCGCGCCCGACGCCGACGGGGTGCCGCGCCGCACCACCCGCCGCTTCCCGCTGTTCACCCGGGACACCGCGCGTCCCGAGGGCGGCGGCCGGGCCGCGCCCGGCGACGCGCTGGCCGCCAGGCAGTGGCCGATCATCGTCGTCCTGGGCATCGTCGCGCTCGGTCTGCTGGTGACCGCGCTCGACGTGTTCCGGATCGGCACGATCCTGATCGGCGTCGGGCTGCTGGTCGGCGCGGTGCTGCGCTGGCTGCTGCCCGGCGTCGGCATGCTCGCCGTACGCTCCCGCTTCACCGACATCGTGACGTACACCGTGCTGGGCGCGGCGATCGTCCTGCTGGCGCTGATGGTGCAGCCCGACCCGTGGCTTCAGATCCCCTTCCTGAAGGACACCCTGCACTTCACGGTCAGCGGCTGAGAGCGGCCGAGCGCAGCCGATCCCGGCGGTATGCAGAGGCCCACAGGGGCACACAGCGGTACGGCGGCCCGTCCTCATCCCCCGAGGAGGACGGGCCGCCGACGCGTGCCACGTTCCTCCTCCGTGAACCGCCGGTTCAACAGCCGGCCGGGCGCTGTGGCACGGAAGTGACCGTTCCGCCACGGTGTGCGCGCCCCGCCACAGCCGTGCCCGCCGCGGGAACCGTCCGGCCGCCGCGCGTCGTCCCCTCAACGGATCGAAGGAGAGGTGGGCGGGATGGGCGCCTGGCAGCCGCTGCCGGACGGGCTGCCGTCGGAGGTACGGCACTTCGTGGAGCAGTTGCGGCAGCTCAAGGACCGTACGGGCCTCAGCCTGGCCGCGCTCGGTGCGCGCACCGCGTACAGCAAGTCCTCGTGGCAGCGCTATCTCAACGCCGTCCAGCCGCCGCCCCGGCAGGCCGTCGCCGCGTTGTGCAGGGTGGCGGGGTTGTTCGGCGCGGAGGCCGAACGGCACGTCGTGCGCTGGGAGCTGGCCGTGGAGGCGTGGCCCCGACCGGTGCCGGCGAACCCGGCCGGGGAGTTCCGGGACGAGGGGTACCGGGACGACCCGACGGTCCCCTGGTGGGACCGGCCGGAGGAGGCCGCCCCGCAGGCCTCGCCCCGGCCCGCCGGACGCCTTCTGCTCTACGCGGCCCTGCTCCTGCTGGCCCTGCTGTGCACCGCCGTCGGGGGAGCGGTCGTCTTCGGCTGATGTGCGTCCGTCGTGCTGATGTGCGCTCGTCGTGTCGATACGTTGACAGCTCGGGTATGTGTCCCGAATCGTCTCGGCATCGGATCTGACGTGGCCAATGGGGACTTGGCGGAGGGAGGGGGGTTCGATGCCTCGCTGGAGGGCTTTGCCCGACGAACTGGACCCGCAGGTACGGGAGTTCGCCGAGCAGTTGCGGCGGATCGTGGACCGCACGGGACTCAGCGTCGCGGCGGTCGCCGACCGTACGGGCTACAGCAGGACGTCCTGGGAGCGGTACCTCGACGGCCGGCTGCTCGCGCCCAAGGGTGCGGTCGTCGCGCTGGCCGAGGTCACCGGCACGCCTCCCGTCCATCTGACCACCATGTGGGAGCTGGCGGAGCGGGCCTGGAGCCGCTCGGAGATACGGCACGACGGGACCATGGAGGCCGTCCGGATCTCCCGGGCGCGGGCCGCGCCGGGGGAGTTCGGTCCGCCGCCCGGGGGGCCCGAGGGCGGAGGGCGCAAAGGCAGGGGACGCAAGGGCGGTGCGGGCAGGGGCGGTGCGGGCCGGATCGCGGTGACCCCGGGCATCGCCGGCCCGGCGGGCGGGTCACCGGCGATGCCGCCGTCGCGGGACCCGCGCGCACCGGACGGGGGCGCCCCGGGTGCCGGGCCCGGTCCCGGCCCACGGCGGACGACGATGTTCCTCGCGGGGCTCGTGGGGGTGGTGACGGTTGTCGTGGGGGCGTTCCTCCTCACCGACGGAGGGGACCCGAAGCAGGCGGTGGGCAGCACCGGGCCGTCCTCGCCCGCCTCGGCCGGTCCGAGCACCCCCCTGCCCTCCGGGGTGCTGTGCAGCGGCTCCGCCTGCACCGGCCGGGACGCGGAGGAGATGGGGTGCAGCGGCGGCCTGGTGACGACGGCGAAGAGCGCGACCGTCGGGACGACCTTGGTCGAGGTCCGCTACAGCCGGACGTGCGGGGCGGCCTGGGGCCGGATCACCCAGGCCGCACAGGGCGACGGGGTGCGGGTGACGGTGGGTTCGGTGCGGCAGACGGGCGCCGTCACGGTGGCCGGCGACACGATCGCGTACACGCCGATGGTGGCGGTGAAGAGCGCGGCCGACGCGACGGCGTGCGCGGTACTGGCGTCGGGACAGCAGGGGTGCACGCCCTGAGACGGCCTGCCGGTGAGCCGAACGCGTCAGGGGAACGGGGAGGTGACGGGAGAGGCGCGGGGACGGGGAAGAGGCGCGGGGACGGGAACGGGGGCGGGGAAGAGGCGCGGGGCCTGTTTCCCGCGCCCGTTTCGCCGTTCCTCTATTCGTCTCCCCGCCCCCGTTCCCGGCAGGGCCGGCGGAAGCCGTACCGAAAAAAGGCCGGGCGCGCAGGAATACCCGTGTCCACTCCGGGAACGCGAACCGTACCCCCACGGGTGTCCGGCACGACCCGGTCCCCCTCCACGGCGGCCGCTCGGTTCCACCTCTCCCGGACCGGCGGTCGCCGCTTTTGCGCGGCGCCGCAGCCGTGGCGGGACGCGGCGCCGGGGGCACTCTGTGGGGTGGGCCACATGGCCCCGGCCGTCCGGGATCCCGGAGGCGCGATAGCCTGACCGCGTGTTGGATCTCTTGATACCAAGAGATCGATCATTTGTACGTCCCACCCGGGGCAGGGACGCCCCACCGACAGCTGTCATACGGAGAACGCCATGACCCGCACTCCCGTGAACGTCACCGTCACCGGCGCGGCCGGCCAGATCGGTTACGCCCTGCTCTTCCGCATCGCCTCCGGCCAGCTGCTCGGCGCGGACGTGCCGGTCAAGCTGCGCCTGCTGGAGATCACCCCCGCGCTGAAGGCCGCCGAGGGCACCGCCATGGAGCTCGACGACTGCGCGTTCCCGCTGCTCCAGGGCATCGACATCAGCGACGACCCGAACGTCGCCTTCGACGGCGCCAACGTCGCCCTCCTCGTCGGCGCCCGCCCGCGCACCAAGGGCATGGAGCGCGGTGACCTCCTCGAGGCCAACGGTGGCATCTTCAAGCCGCAGGGCAAGGCCATCAACGACCACGCCGCGGACGACATCAAGGTCCTCGTCGTGGGCAACCCGGCCAACACCAACGCGCTGATCGCCCAGGCCGCCGCCCCGGACGTACCGGCCGAGCGCTTCACCGCGATGACCCGCCTGGACCACAACCGCGCGCTGACCCAGCTCGCGAAGAAGACGGGCTCGACGGTCGCCGACATCAAGCGGCTGACCATCTGGGGCAACCACTCCGCCACCCAGTACCCGGACATCTTCCACGCCACGGTCGCCGGCAAGAACGCGGCCGAGGTCGTCAGCGACGAGAAGTGGCTGGCCGAGGACTTCATCCCGACCGTCGCCAAGCGCGGTGCGGCCATCATCGAGGCGCGTGGCGCGTCCTCCGCCGCCTCCGCCGCCAACGCTGCCATCGACCACGTGCACACCTGGGTCAACGGCACGGCGGACGGCGACTGGGCCTCCATGGGCATCCCGTCGGACGGCTCCTACGGCGTCCCGGAGGGCCTGATCTCCTCCTTCCCGGTCACCACCAAGGACGGCTCGTACGAGATCGTCCAGGGCCTGGACATCAACGAGTTCTCCCGCGCCCGCATCGACGCGTCGGTGCAGGAGCTGGCGGAGGAGCGCGAGGCGGTCCGCGCCCTCGGCCTCATCTGATCCGCGCCCACCACTTCACCGGTCCCCGGACGGCTTCGGCCGCCCGGGGACCGGTGCGTTCAGCTCCGCCTGACGGCCCCTACGAACGCGGCCCAGGCCCCGGCCCCGAAGACGAGGGCCCCCTGAGAGAGATCCTTGCTGTCCCGCACGGGGACGAGGGCGGGGATGCCTTCGGCGACTTCGAGGCAGTTGCCGCCGGTGGTGTTGCTGTAACTGGACTTGCGCCATGCGGCGGTGCTCAGGAAGTCGTCGGAGACTTCGAGGCAGTCGCCGCCGGTGGTGTTGCTGTAGCTGCTCTTGCGCCAGGTTGCGTTGCTCAGGTCGATGGCTCGCACGGCGCTTCCTCCAACATCCGCGTGACGAACTTGCGCGACTCGGGCGGAGAGAGCGCCAGGTCGCGTACCACATCATATGTGCGCTGCAACAGCTCAACCCTGCTGCTTTCTTCGATCAGTTCACCGCGCACGTCGTTCTCGGTGTAGGCCACGGTGCTGCCATCCAGCTGGCGCAGGAACTTCACTGCGGTGTTCATCAGGCCGTGCGGACCAGCACTGAACGGCAGTACCTGGAGTTTGATGTTCGGGCGTTCGGACGCCTCCACCAGGTGCTTCAGCTGAGCCTGCCACTCCTGTGCGTCACACAGCCGAGTGCGCAGCACCGCCTCCGAGAGGATGACGCGGAACGGGGGCGCCTTGTCCCCTTCCAGCAACTTCCGTCGGCCCATGCGCGCTTCGACCTGCTGGTTCAGGTCCTCGCCCAAGAGGCCGCCCGCCGCGAGCGCTTCACGCGCGTACCCAGGGGTCTGGAGCAGACCAGGCGGCGCGCTCACGGCGTAGTGCCACAAACTCACCGCCTCCGCCTCCAGCACCATGTACCGCCGGTACTGCTCCCGGAACTGGCTCGGATCCGCCAGCGCCAGTTCCCACAGCGTCAGCAGCAACCCCGGCGTGCCGTAGTGCTGGTCCAGCGCCTCGACGATCTCGGGGCTGCCCAGCGACTCCCCGCTCTCCATCTTGCCGAACGTGGACGGGTCCCAGCCCAGCCGCTCGCCCACCTGACGCAGGCTCTCCCCGCGCGCGCCGCGCAGCAGCCGCAGCTCCTCGGCGAACCGGCGGCGCGGTTCCTGGCTCCGTCCGGTGACCACTCGTCGCGATGGCATCGCACGCTCCTCGGTGTAACCCCTGGAACACGCAGAGTAATTCAACGCCGTTCCGGGATCAGGCGGTTCGCCGGTACTGCATGGTCGGCGGCCGCCCCCGGTCGCGCAGGCCGGTCACGACCACGACGGTCGCGGCCAGGACGATCACGGCGACCGTGCGCAGGGCCGGGCCCATGCCGACCGCGATCGGGCCGGTGGACGGATCCGCGGGCCGCTCCCTGGGCATCGACCTGACGCCGCGCTCGCCGGACTCGGTCAGCGGAGCGGGGCCGACGGCGTGAGCCGCTTCTCGAACCAGTGGTCGGCGTAGACGTGGTCGACGTACGCCGGGATCTCCGGGTACCCGCACGCCCGGTACATCGCCCGTGCCTCGGTGAGCGACGCGTTCGTGTCCAGGCGCAGCAGGTTCAGGCCGCGCTCGGCCGCCGCGCCCTCCAGCTGTTCGAGGAGCCGCCGGGCAAGGCCGAGGCGGCGGGCGTCCGGGTGCACCCAGACGTGCTTGAGCTCGCCGACGCCGGGTTCCAGCGTGCGCAGCCCTCCGCAGCCCACTGCCCGTCCCTCCTCGTACGCCACGAAGAAGGCGCCGGTCGCGCCGGAGACCTCCTCCGGGCCGACCAGGTCGGACGCGGTGAAGCTGCCGAAGCGGGCGGTGAGGTCGGCGGCGTAGGCCTCCAGGCAGGCGCGGGCGTCCGGCGCGGCGCCGTCGACCCGTTCGACGGTGATGGCGGCCAGGCGCAGCAGGCGGCGCGCGGTGGCCATCGCCTCGGTCAGTTCCGCGCGCTGTCGCGCGTCGAGTCCGGTCAGCAGGTCCGCCGTGAGCACGTCGGCGCGGCGGTTCTGTTCCCTGAGCTCGACGCGTCCGGCCGGGGTCGGCTCGACCATGCGCAGCCGGTTGTCGTCGGGGTGCACGCTGATCCGGACCATGCCCTGTGCCTCCAGGGACTTCGCCATCCGGCTCAGATACCCGGCGTCCAGACCCAGCCGGCCGCGCAGGGTGCGCAGGGACACACCGTCACCGATCTCGAACAGCAGCCGGGCCTCGCCCAGCGGCCGGTCCTGGCCGAGGAAGCGGTCGTCCAGGGCGCCGATACGGCGCGTGAAGTAACGGTTGAAGCGGCGGAAGGCCGCCACCTGCTCTGCCGCCACCTGCTGCACTGGCTCCATAGCTCTTTGACTTTAGTCAGAGGTTCTTGTCGCGTCCATCCTGTTCACTCATGACCAGGCGTACGTTTTGTGGGCTTATGTCCATAACTTCAGTGATGCGGCGCACTTTCGGCCATGGATTGCGCATGCAATGGGAGGCTGGGGGCATGTGGACGCCGTCGCCGAGACCGACCCACGGGTGACGCAGGGGGATTGACCAGGAACGGAAGGCAACACCGATCATGGCCGACAGGACGGAACACCCGGAACAGCGAGACCACCGGACGATCCATGCGGGCGGAGAGTGGCTGGAAGCCGTCTCCGGCGCGACCCGCGAGATCCTCGACCCCGCGGACGGCAGCACCTTCGCCGTGGTCGCGGAGGGCGACGAGAAGGACACCGACCTGGCGGTCGCGGCCGCCCGTACCGCCTTCGACGAGGGCGACTGGCCGCACACCCCGGCCGTCGAACGCGCCGCCGTACTGCAGCGCGTCGCCGATCTCCTCATACGCGACCGCGAACGGCTCGGCCTGCTGGAGAGCCGGGACGCGGGCAAGACGCTCGAAGAGGGCCGCGTCGACATCGACTGCGTCGCCGACGCCTTCCGCTACTTCGCCGGACTCGTCGCCTCCGAGGCCCCGGGCCGGGTGGTGGACGCGGGTTCGCCCGACATCCACAGCGTCGTCGTCCATGAGCCGGTCGGCGTGTGCGCGCTGATCACTCCCTGGAACTACCCGCTTCTGCAGGCGAGTTGGAAGATCGCCCCGGCTCTCGCCGCGGGCAACACCTTCGTCGTCAAGCCGAGCGAGATCACCCCGCTGACGACCATCGCGCTCATCGACCTGCTCATCGAGGCCGGGCTGCCCGCGGGGGTCGCGGGCATCGTCACCGGGCCGGGGCACACGGTCGGCGCCCGGCTCGCCGAGCACCCCGACGTCGACCTCGTCTCCTTCACCGGCGGCCTGGTCAGCGGCACCAAGGTCGCGCAGGCGGCCGCCCCGACCGTCAAGAAGGTCGCCCTCGAACTCGGCGGCAAGAACCCCAACGTGGTCTTCGCCGACGCCTGCGCCACCGACGAGGCCTTCGACACCGCCGTCGACCAGGCCCTCAACGCCGCCTTCATCCACAGCGGCCAGGTCTGCTCGGCGGGCTCCCGGCTCATCGTCGAGGAGTCGGTCCGGGACCGTTTCGTCGCCGAACTCGCCCGCCGGGCCCAGAAGATCCGGCTCGGGCGCGGCACCGAGGACGGCGTCGAGTGCGGCCCGCTCGTCTCCGAGCAGCAGCGCGCCAAGACCGAGGCCTACGTCGCCTCCGCGCTCGCGGAGGGCGCGGAGCTGCGCAGCGGCGGCCGGCGCCCCGAACCCACCCCGCAGCGGCCGGAGTCCGGCTACTTCTACGAGCCCACCGTCCTCGACCGCTGCCACCGCGAGATGAAGGTCGTACGGGAGGAGGTCTTCGGGCCGGTCCTCACCGTCGAGACCTTCCGCACCGAGGACGAGGCCGTGGCCCTCGCCAACGACACCGAGTACGGCCTCGCGGGCGCCGTCTGGACCGCCGACGCGGGCCGGGCCCGACGCGTCGCGGGACGGCTGCGGCACGGCACCGTCTGGATCAACGACTTCCACCCCTATCTGCCGCAGGCGGAGTGGGGTGGCTTCGGGAAGAGCGGTGTGGGCCGCGAACTCGGCCCCGCCGGACTCGCCGAGTACCGCGAGTCCAAGCACGTCTACCAGAACCTCGCGCCACGCCCCGTCCGCTGGTTCGCGGGCTGACCCCGGCCGGTTCCCGGGAGCCCACCGGCTCCCCGGTGTTCGCCGGCCTCCAAGGCCCGCAGGCTCTCAAGACCCGCAGGCTCCTCAGGGCCCGCAGGCTCTCAAGACCCGCAGGCTCCCCAAGGTCCACAGGCTCCTCAAGGTCCAAAGGCTCCCCAAAGCCCGTCGGTCCCTGAAGGCCCCACCGCCCCTCAAGGTCCGGCCGTTCCGAAAGGACCGCCCGTTCCGCAAGGCCCGCCTGCCCCTCGAGGCCCGCCTGCTCCCCGAGACTTCGCACGCCCCTGGAGTACCCCCCATGCCAGAGAGCACACACGTCTACGACTACGTCGTCATCGGAGGCGGAACCGCCGGTTCCGTCATCGCTTCCCGGCTCACGGAGAACCCCGACACCACCGTCGCCGTCATCGAGGGCGGCCCCAGCGACGTCGGCCGCGACGACGTCCTCACCCTGCGCCGCTGGATGGGCCTGCTCGGCGGCGAACTCGACTACGACTACCCGACCACCGAGCAGCCGCGCGGCAACTCCCACATCCGGCACAGCCGCGCCCGCGTCCTCGGCGGATGTTCCTCCCACAACACGCTCATCGCCTTCAAGCCGCTGCCCTCCGACTTCGACGAGTGGGAGGCGGCCGGCGCCCGGGGCTGGGGCGCCGGCCCGATGGAGGCGTACTACACGCGCCTGCTGAACAACATCGTCCCGGTCGACGAAAAGGACCGGAACGCCATCGCCCGCGACTTCGTCGACGCCGCGCAGAAGGCGACCGGAGTGCCCCGGATCGACGGCTTCAACCAGAAGCCCTTCGACGACGGCGTCGGCTTCTTCGACCTCGCCTACCACCCGGAGACCAACAAGCGGTCGAGCGCCTCGGTGGCCTATCTGCACCCGGTGATGGACGAGCGGCCCAACCTGACGATCCTGCTCGAGAGCTGGGCGTACCGGCTGGAGCTGGACGGCACGCGCGCGGAAGGGGTGCACGTCCGCACGAAGGAGGGCGAGGAGATCCTCGTCCGGGCCCGCCACGAGGTCGTGCTGTGCGCGGGTGCCATCGACTCGCCCCGCCTCCTCCTGCACTCGGGCATCGGCCCGAAGGCCGACCTGGACGCGCTCGGCATACCCGTCGTGCACGACCTGCCCGGCGTCGGCGAGAACCTCCTCGACCACCCCGAGTCGGTGATCGTCTGGGAGACCCACGGGCCGCTCCCGGAGAACTCCGCGATGGACTCCGACGCCGGCCTGTTCGTGCGCCGCGACCCCGGACACCCGGGCCCCGACCTGATGTTCCACTTCTACCAGGTCCCCTTCACGGACAACCCGGAACGCCTGGGCTACGAACGCCCGCCGTACGGCGTCTCGATGACCCCCAACATCCCCAAGCCGAAGTCACGCGGGCGGCTCTACCTGGAGAGCGCCGACCCGTCCGTCAAGCCCGCCCTCGACTTCCGCTACTTCACCGACGAGGACGACTACGACGCCCGCACCCTCGTCGACGGGATCAGGATCGCCCGCGAGATCGCCAAGACCGAGCCGCTGGCCGGCTGGCTCGGGCGTGAGGTGGCCCCCGGCCCGGAGATCACGGGCGACGAGGAGCTGAGCGAGTACGCGCGCAAGGTCGCGCACACCGTGTACCACCCCGCGGGCACCTGCCGCATGGGCGCCACCGACGACGAACTCGCCGTCGTGGACCCGCAGCTGAAGGTGCGCGGCCTGGACGGCCTGCGCATCGCCGACGCATCCGTCTTCCCGACCATGACCGCCGTGAACCCGATGATCGGGGTGCTCATGGTCGGGGAGAAAGCCGTAGACCTGATCGGAGGTGGTGCGCGATGACCATCACGCCCGCCACTCGTAAGCCGCCCACCGCCGACACCGGCGCCGACGCCCCCGTCTTCTCCGTGGACGGCCTGTGGAAGGTCTTCGGACCCAAGCCCGAGCGCGTCCCGGAAGACCCCGAGCTGACCGCCCTCGACCCTGCCGAGCTGCGCGCCCGCACCGGCTGCACGGCCGCCGTCCGGGACGTCTCCTTCGACGTCCGCAAGGGCGAGGTCTTCGTCGTGATGGGTCTGTCCGGCTCCGGCAAGTCCACCCTGGTGCGCTGTCTGACCCGGCTGATCGAGCCGACGGCCGGCACGATCGTCGTCGACGGCGAGGACGTCCGCGCGATGGACCGCACCCGGCTGCGCGAACTGCGCCGGCACCGCGCCGCGATGGTCTTCCAGCACTTCGGTCTCCTCCCGCACCGCACGGTCCTCGACAACGTGGCCTACGGCCTGGAGATCCAGGGCATGGGCCGCGCCGAGCGGCGCACCCGCGCGAAGGAGGTCGTCGACAAGGTCGGCCTGGAGGGCATGGAGCAGCGCAGGCCCGGCCAGCTCTCCGGCGGCCAGCGCCAACGCGTGGGCCTGGCCCGCGCGTTGGCCGTCGACCCGGAGGTCCTCCTCTTCGACGAGCCGTTCAGCGCGCTCGACCCGCTCATCCGGCGTGACATGCAGGAGGAGGTGATCCGGCTGCACCGTGAGGAGGGCCGCACGATGGTCTTCATCACGCACGACCTCAGCGAGGCGCTGAAGCTGGGCGACCGCATCGCCCTGATGCGCGACGGACGGGTGGTGCAGCTGGGCACTCCCGAGGAGATCGTGGGCTCCCCGGCCGACGACTACGTCCGCGAGTTCGTCCGCGACGTACCGCGCGAGCAGGTCATGACGGTACGTACGGCCATGCGGCCCGCGTCCCTGGAGGAGGCGGGCGGCGGCCCGGCCGTGTCCCCGGACGCCACGGTGTCCCAGGCGATCGAGGCGGTCGCCCGGGCGGGCTCTCCGGCGCGGGTCATGGACGCGGGCCGGTGCCTGGGCGTCGTCGACCACGAGCGACTGCTCGGCGTCGTGGCCGGAACGGAGCCCGGCCCCGCGGCCGGAACGCGGACCGGACCCGGTCCGTCCGGCACGGCGTCCGCGACCGGCTCGTCCGGACGGGGGTCCGGACCTCTCGCGGTCGGAACGGAGCCCCGTAGGGAGGCGGTGTGATGGCCACGCTGAGCACAACCGCCCCCCGGGTCGCCCTCCCGGGCGTCCTCAAGCACCAGGCCGTCCGCAAGCTCCTGCTGCTCGCCCTCGCGGCCGCGATCCTCGTCCCGCTGGCCAACGCCCGGTGGGGCGGCGGCACCTGGCCGCACACACTCACCGTCGACCTGACCAAGCCGCTCACCGGCGCCAGTGACTGGATCATCGACAACCGCGACAGCCACCCGCTGTTCCTCTACTTCTTCGGCTACCTCAGCAACGGCGTGGTCCTCGCGGTGCGCGCCGTGTACCTGGTGCTGCTCGGCGCGGGCTGGGCCGGAGTCACCGCGGCGGCCGCGCTGGTCGCCTGGCGGGTGGCCGGGGTGCGGCTCGCGCTCGGCACGGCGGCCGCGTTCCTGGCCTGCGGTCTGCTCGGCATGTGGGTGCCGACGATGCAGACGCTGGCCCTGATGGTCGTGGCCGTCCTGGTGTCCGTCGTCGTGGGCGCGCTGCTCGGCCTGGCCGGCGGTCTCTCCGGGCGCATGGACCGCGCCCTGCGCCCGGTCCTCGACACCATGCAGGTACTGCCCGCCTTCGCCTATCTGCTCCCGGTCGTGCTGGTCTTCGGCATCGGCGTCCCGGCGGCCGTGCTGGCCACCGTCGTCTACGCCGCCCCGCCCATGGCCCGGCTCACCGCGCTCGGACTGCGCGGCGCCGACGGCGAGGTCCTGGAGGCGGTCGAGTCGCTGGGCGCGACCGCGCGCCAGCGCCTGCTGACCGCCCGGATCCCGCTGGCCCGCAGGGAACTCCTCCTCGGCCTCAACCAGACGATCATGATGGCGCTGTCGATGGCGGTCATCGCGTCGGTGATCGGCGCGGGTGGCCTCGGCGACCGGGTCTACCAGGCGCTGGCCTCCGTCGACGTGGGCGCGGCCCTCGCCGCCGGTATCCCGATCGTGCTGCTCGCGGTCGTCCTGGACCGCGTCACGGCCGCCGCGGGCAACGCCGGGGACGGCGAACCGGGCAGTCACCGGGCCGCCTGGGCCTGGACCGCCGGCACCGCCGTCGCCGTGGCCCTCGCCGGGCGCGCCGTGGGCCGGCTCGACTGGCCCGACAGCTGGACGGTGGCCATCGCCTCCCCGGTCAACGACGCCGTCGACTGGATGACCGACCACCTCTACTCCGGGGTCCCGGTGATCGGCGGTACCGCCGACTGGGCGGGCCACTTCACCACCTGGGTCCTCGACCCCGTCCGGGCCGGACTCCAGGGTCTGCCCTGGTGGGCGGTACTCCTGCTGGTCGCCGCGATCGCCTGGCCGATCGGCACCTGGCGCACCGCGCTGACCGCCGTCCTCGCGCTGGCCGCGACCGGCGTGCTCGGCGTGTGGGAACCGTCCCTCGACACCCTGTCCCAGGTGCTGGCGGCCGTCGCCGTCACCCTGGTCCTGGGCTTCGCGACCGGTATCGCCGCCGCCCGCAGCGACCGCTTCGAACGGCTGCTGCGCCCGGTCCTGGACGTGTTCCAGACGATGCCGCAGTTCGTGTACCTGATCCCGGTCGTCGCCCTGTTCGGCGTCGGCCGCGCCCCCGCCGTCGCGGCGGCCGTCGTCTACGCGCTGCCCGCCGTGGTCCGCATCACCACACAGGGCCTGCGCCAGGTCGACGCGGCGGCGATGGAGTCGGCCCGGTCCCTCGGCGCGACCGGCACCCAGCAGCTGCGGCAGGTCCAGCTCCCGCTGGCCCGGCCCGCGTTGCTGCTCGCCCTGAACCAGGGCGTGGTCCTCGTCCTCGCCGTCGTCATCATCGGCGGTCTGGTCGGCGGAGGCGCGCTCGGCTACGACGCCGTCTTCGGGCTCGCCCAGGGCGACCTCGCGACCGGTCTGGTGGCCGGCGCCGCGATCGTCTGCCTCGGCCTGATGCTCGACCGGGTGACCCAGCCCGCCGACCGGCGCGTGAAGAAGGGAGCGTGACATGCGACTTCGACAGCCACGACTTCGACAGCCCCGACTTCGGGACCTGCGGCTTCGTACGACGACCGTGACGACCGTGACCGCCGGCGCGTCGGCGCTCCTGCTGCTGACCGGCTGCGGTGCCGCCGACATGACCAAGCAGGCGTCGCCCTTCGCCAACGCGCAGGGCGCCAGGACCGTGACCCTCTCGGTCCAGTCCTGGGTGGGCGCGCAGGCCAACGTGGCCGTCGCCCAGTACCTGCTGAAGCACAAGCTCGGCTACCGCGTCGACACCGTGCAGGTCGACGAGGTGCCCGCCTGGGACGCGCTCAGCCAGGGCCGGGTCGACGCGATCATGGAGGACTGGGGCCACCCCGACCAGGAGAAGCGCTACGTCGGAGACAAGAAGACGATCGCGCGTGGCGGCGACCTCGGCGTCACCGGACACATCGGCTGGTACGTCCCGACCTACTTCGCCAAGCAGCACCCGGACGTCACGAACTGGAAGAACCTCAACAAGTACGCGTCGCTGTTCCGCACCGCGGAGAGCGGCGGCAAGGGCCAGCTCATGGACGGTTCCCCGTCCTACGTCACCAACGACAAGGCCCTGGTGCAGAACCTGAAGCTCGACTACCAGGTCGTCTTCGCCGGTTCCGAGGCCGCCCAGATCACGCAGATGAGGCAGTTCGCCAAGGAGAAGAAGCCCTTCCTCACCTACTGGTACGCCCCGCAGTGGCTCTTCGAGAAGGTCCCGATGACCGAGGTGAAGCTGCCCGCCTACAAGGAGGGCTGCGACGCGGACCCGGACAAGGTGACCTGCGCCTACCCGCACACCCCGTTGCAGAAGTACCTCAACGCGGACTTCGCGAAGGACGGCGGCAGGGCGGCCGCCTTCCTGAAGAAGTTCAAGTGGACGACGGAGGACCAGAACGAGGTGGCCCTGCTGATCGCCGACCAGAAGCTCACTCCGGACCAGGCCGCGAAGAAGTGGGTGGACAGCCACCCGTCGACCTGGAAGGCATGGCTGAACTGAGCGCCGCCGGGGCCGGTCCGGCGGATCAGGCCGGAGGAATGCCACGGCGGCTCACCCGCATGATCCGCCGGACAGGCCCTGCACCAGTTCCGCGCTGAACCCCCGCAGGGCGGCCGCCGACCACCGCTGGAGTCCCGGTCCGAACGTGACACGGGTGGCCCCGAGTTCGCCGAGTCCGGCGGGCGAGGGGCCCTCGCCGTCCGCCCGGCCGCCCGCGTCGAGCGGGCCGGTGATCCCCGACCGCAGCAACGGCAGGACGGCGGGCGGAGCACCGATCGGGTAGACGCGGTCCGGCGCCCGCGGCGACGTACGCCGCCGCCCGCGGCGACGTACGCCGCCGCCCGCCCGATGGCATCTGCGGGGTCGCCGTCGCCGTGTGCGAAGGTGTCGACGCGCGCGTTGACGAAGAGCCGGTCGCCCGCCGCGCGCCGCACCTCGGCGAGCCGGTCGGCGTGCTCGCGCGGGTCCTGGAGGACACCGCCGACCGAGTCCTCCCCATTGCAGCCGACTGCGCCCGTCTCCAGCAACCGCTCCATCAGCTCCTTCGGCGCCGGCCCGTACCCGCCCTCGATGTCCGCCGACACCGGCACGTCCACCGCCCGTACGATCCGGGCGACCGCCGCGAACATCTCGTCGGCCGGGGTCCGCCCGTCCGCGTACCCGAGCGAGGCGGCGACGCCCGCGCTGGGCGTCGCGAGCGCCGGGAACCCGGCCTCGGCGAACACCCGGGCACTGGGCCGCGTCCCACGGGCCGGGCAGGACTGGGGGTCCCCCCCCACGCCTTCAAGGCAGTGGGGGAGGCTCGCCCGGCAGCCGGCCGTGGTGCAGCCGGCGGAACGTGTCCGCCTTGCTCATGACGTCCACCTCGCTCATGGCGTGTAACCCCCCGGCGGGACACGGCGGGCGACCATCACCCGGTTCCAGCTGTTGCTGGCGGTGATCAGCGCGACGAGATGGGCGAGCCGGGTGGCGTCGAAGTGCCTGGCGGCCCGCTCGTACACCTCGTCGGGCACGAATCCCCCGGTCAGCACGGTGACCGCCTCGGTCAGGGCGAGCGCGGCCCGCTCCCGCTCGTCGTAGACGTCCCCCGCCTCCTCCCACGCGCTCAGCAGATCGAGCTGCTTCTGGCTCACCCCGTGCTCGCGGGCGATCGTGAGGTGCATGTCGAGGCAGAACGCGCAGTGGTTGAGCTGCGAGACGCGGATCACGACCAGCTCGGCGAGCGCGGGGTCGCCGAGACCCTGCTTCGCCGCCGCGCCGAGCCCGGACATGGCCCGGCCGACCTCGCGGTCGAGAAGATTCGTACGGCTCACGCGTGCTGCCCCGGCCGGTAGTGCCCCGGCACCAGCCGGCAGGTCACGCCGAACCGGTTCCACGCGTTGATCACCGTGATCGTGGCGATCAGCTGCGCCAGCTCGGCCTCCTCGAAGTGCTCGGCGGCCCGCTCGTACACCGCGTCGGGCACGAAACCCTCGGTCAGCACGGTCACCGCCTCGGTCAGGGCCAGCGCCGCGAGTTCCTTCCCGGTGTAGAAGTGCGCCGACTCCTCCCACGCGCTGAGCTGGATGATCCGCTCGACGCTCTCGCCCGCCGCGAGCGCGTCCTTGCTGTGCATGTCGACGCAGAGCGCGCAGTGGTTGATCTGCGAGGCGCGGACCTTCACCAGCTCGACCAGCTTCGGGTCGAGGCCCTTACGGGCGGCGGCGTCGAGCCGGAGCATCGCCTTGAGCACCTCGGGCGCGTGCTCGGACCAGTTCAGCCGGGGGGTGTGCTCGGGGGCGTACGGAACCTGTTCGTCGGTGGTCGTGGGGTCTGCGTGCGTCGTCATGCCCTCGACCCTAGGAGCGGGGCAGCCCAGGAGTATGGTCCATTTCCATGGCGAGATCCTGGGCCACTTTCGGCGTCGACCTGCATCTGGAACCGACCGGGCCGCAGCTGCGCCGGGGCCTGACCGATGCCCTGCGCGAGGCCGTACGCAGCGGCCGTCTGCCCTCCGGCACCCGGCTCCCCTCCTCGCGCTCCCTCGCCGCCGACCTGGGCATCGCCCGCAACACGGTCGCCGACGCCTACGCCGACCTCGTCGCCGAGGGCTGGCTCACCGCCCGCCAGGGTTCGGGCACCCGGGTGGCCGAGGGGCGGGTCGTCCCGCCGCCGGGCGCGGGGCCCCACCGCCCCGAGCGCCCCAGGCCCGCCTACGACCTGCGCCCCGGCACCCCCGACCTCGCGTCCTTCCCGCGCGCCGAGTGGCTCAGGGCGGCCCGCCGCGCCCTCACGGCCGCCCCCTCCGACGCCCTCGGCTACGGCGATCCCCGCGGCCGGGCCGAACTGCGCACCGCCCTCGCCGGATACCTCTCCCGTGCCCGCGGGGTGCGGGCCGACCCCGAACACCTGGTGATCTGCGGCGGGTTCGCGCACGGCCTGAAACTGCTCGCCACCGTCCTGAAGGCGCGCGGGACGCGCGCGATCGCCGTCGAGTCGTACGGCCTGGACGAGCACTGGAAGCTGCTGGCGGCGGCCGGGCTGGCCACGATCCCGTTGCCCGTCGACGAACAGGGAACGGACACCCGGCTGTTGAAGGGCCCGGGCGCGGTCCTGCTCACCCCCGCCCACCAGTTCCCGATGGGAGTGCCCCTGCACCACGACCGGCGGGCGGCCGTCGTGGACTGGGCGCGGCACACCGGCGGGCTGGTCCTCGAGGACGACTACGACGGTGAGTTCCGCTACGACCGCCAGCCCGTCGGCGCCCTCCAGAGCCTCGACCCCGACCACGTCGTCTACCTGGGCACGGCCAGCAAGTCCCTGGCCCCCGGGCTGCGCCTCGGCTGGATGGTGCTGCCGCCGGGCGTGGCGCAGGAGGTGGTGGCAGCCAAGGGCGGGGCGGACACCTCCGGGGTCCTGGACCAGCTGACCCTGGCGGAGTTCATCACCTCGGGCGCGTACGACCGCCACGTCCGGGCGGCGCGCCTGCGCTACCGCCGGCGCCGTGACGCGCTGGTCACGGCCCTCGCCGCCCGCGCCCCCGCGATCCGTGTCACCGGGATCGCGGCGGGCCTGCACGCCGTCCTGCGGCTCCCGCCCGGCACGGAGGAGGCGGTGGTACGGGCGGCGGCCAGGCAGGGCCTGGCGGTCGACGGCCTCACCCCCCGCCACCGCCACCCCGACGCGGTCACGCAGCCGCCCGACGCCCTGGTCGTGGGGTACGGGACCCCGCCCGACCACGCATGGTCCGGCGCGCTGGACGCGTTGTGCGCAGCCCTGTCTTCCGGTGAGAACGGCTCCGGAATTTCTTTTGCGGGACAGAATTCCCGGATAGAGTCACCTTCATGACGAACAACAATTCCGTGTCCCGTGTGGCCCTCAAGAAGACGACCCCCGATGTTTCCGCCGCGATGGGTTCTCTGCACGGCGCCGCCGTTTCCGCCGCCCGGGACGCCAAGGTCGAACCCGAGATCCTGGAACTGGTGAGGATCCGTGCCTCCCAGCTCAACGGCTGCGCGTTCTGCCTCGACATGCACACCAAGGACGCCCGCGCCCAGGGCGAGACCGAGCAGCGGATCTACGCGCTGAACGCCTGGCGGGAGACCCCCTTCTTCACCGAACGGGAGCGCGCCGCCCTGGCGTTGACCGAGGCGGTGACCCTGGTGCACGACGGGCAGGTCCCGGACGCGGTGTACGCCGAGGCCGCGGAGGTCTTCGACGAGACCCAGGTGGCGGCGCTGATCTGGGCGGCCACGGTCATCAACGCGTACAACCGGATAGCGATCGCGACGCGGATGGTCCCGGGGGCCCATCAGCCCGCCAAGAAGTAACGGAAGCCACTCCCGGTAAATTCCGGAGAAGCGCAGCAGAATGCGGGCACCGGCGATATCGGCCGGTGCCCGTCACGTTTATGGACTCCAGGTTCTTCTAAATGTCCGGAAGGGGCTCCGAAAGGCCGTCCAGCCATTTCCGCCATTCCGCCGCCCGTACCGCGGGGCCGGCTGCCATCGGCTCTCCGGTCCAGCCCGTCACCGGCCGGATCCCGTGCAGCGCGTTCACCAGCCACACCTCACGGCCGGCCAGCTCGGCCACGGTCCGTTCGCGAGGGGCGACAGGGATGCCGAGGCGCTCGGCACGCTCCCGGACGAGTCCGACGGTCACTCCGGGCAGGACGGGCAGCCCGGGCGGCGGCAGGCACAGGGTGTCGTCCTCCCACCACAGCACGCTCGCGGTGGCCGACTCCAGCACCACCCCGGACGGCCCGACCAGCACCCCTTCCTGCGCCCCTTCCTCGACCGCCCGCCCCCGCACCCGGGCCAGGACGTCCAGGTCCGGGCCCTTGCGGCGGGGCGCGGTCCGCCGGTCCGGCTGGCCGGCGGACCACAGGCGGATTTCCGTGCCGAGCGGCGGGGCGGGCCGCAGCCGCAGTCTCAACTCCAGGGAACCGGCCGTGAGTTCCACCCGGGGAAACCACTCGCCGGTACGCGGTAGCGCGGCGGTCACGTCCTGCCAGAACCCGACGAGCCGGCGCGGCTCCGGGCCGCTGCCGGCCGCGGACTCCGCGCAGGCCCGAAGGAACCGCTCCCGGTGCCGGCCGTAGCCGCGCACCCGGCCCGCGCGGACCAGCCACGAGTCCGCGACCAGCAGCGGCCCGTCAGCCACGGATCCCGGATCGGCGGTCAGCCCACGGCTGGGCGTCCAGGTCGACAACCCCTCCGCGACGGTCGGTGGTGCACCCATTCGGTCCTCCTCAGTACTTTCCGCCCGCCGCCGCCGGAGCCCCGCCCCGGGGCCCGTACGGCGCGTGCTCCAGCCACGAGCCGCACGACGGCAGCACGGGCGCGAGGGCGGCGGCCGCCCGCTGCCTCAGCCGCACGACCCGGCGCCGCGGCCGCAGATGGTCCAGGGCGACTCCCGCGGCCTCGCTGTTGTACAGCCCCGCCGCCCGCCGTACGTCCGCGAAGTCGGCCACCGCCTCCGGTGTCCCGGCCGCCACGGCCACCGCGGCCGCCGCCGCGTCGGCGATCCCGCTGTTCATGCCGCGCGCGCCGAACGGCGGGAACAGATGCGCCGCCTCGCCGACGAGCAGCACCCGCCCGTGCGGATCCGTGAAGGAGGCCGCGACCTTGCGCAGGAAACGGTACGTCGACACCCACAGGATCCGGTCGGCGTACCCGTCGCCCACCACCCCGGGCAGCCACTCCCGTACGGCGTCCTCGGAGCCGTACGCCTCCTCAGGGTCGTCGTCGCGGCACTGGAGGTCCACCTGGAAGCCGCCGGTGAACGGCACCCGCAGCACACCGCGCCCCCCGACGCCCGGATGCTCGTAGTGGAAGACCCGCTCCAGCGGCAGTTCGGCGCCCTCCACGTCCGCCACGTCCACGACGACGTGGAAGCCCTCGCCGCGCACGCCCTCCAGGGAGATGCCCAGTTCGCTCCGGACGGCCGAGCGCGCGCCGTCGGCGGCGACGACGTACCTGGCGTCCCACTCCCGTCCGTCCGTGCCGGCCAGAGTGACGCCGTTCCGGGACGCCCGTACACCGGCGACCCGCGCGTCCCAGACGAACTCCACTCCCGCCCGCTCGCACGCGGCGCGCAGGAACCGCTCCGTGTCCAGCTGGCGCAGGCTCGTGAACGGCGGCAGTCCCGACGGGGGCGGGAAGGTGCGCGCGTACACCTCACGGCCCCGGTAGAGGGTGCGCCGGGTGTGCCAGGTCCGGCCGTACGCCGTGATCTCGGCGGCCAGGCCGGGGGACATCCCGTCGAGCAGCCGCAGGGTCTCCCGGTGCACGAACAGGGCCCGGCTGCCCGGCCGTTCGCGGTCCTCGGGGTCCGCCTCCAGGAGCACGACCGGCAGCCCACGGGCGCGCAGCGCCAGCGCGGCCGACAGGCCTACCGGGCCCGCGCCCACCACGATCACCGGGTTCACGCGCGCACGCTCTCGCGCGTACCGGCCAGCATGCGGGTGATCTCCACCCGCTTCACCTTCCAGGTCGCCGTCATCGGCAGCTCCTCGAACCGCCACTGGCGCGGCTCGGCCATCGCGGGCAGATCGGCGGTGGCCTCCCGCCAGCGCTCCGGATCCAGCGGCTGCTCGCCCCGCACGCACACCACCGGCACCGGCTCGCGGTCCGGACCGGCCACGATGACGACCTCGCGGAGTTCCTCCAGCCGCTCCATCAGCGCGTCCTCGACCGCCAGATTGCTGTGCACGGCGTCGATCCGGTCCACCTCACGGTCGATCAGATGCAGGGCGCCGAGCCGGGTGACGTAGCCCATGTCGCCCATCTGCCACCAGCCGCCGTCGAGTTGACGCTCGTACTGTGCGTGGGCGCCGAGGTAGGTGAGGATGCGCCCCCTCGTGCGGGCCTCGATCCGGCCGGGCGTGCCGGGCGCGACCCGCCTGCCGTCGACGTCCGCGATCCGGACCCGGGTGAAGCCGGGGATCCCGATCCCCACCCGGCGGCCGTCCGCCCGCTCCGCGCTGCGCCGCGTGAACCACTGGAACGCGACGGGCCCGGTCTCGCTCTGCCCGTACAGCTGCATCAGCCAGGGCGCCCGCCGCCGCGAGGCGCCCAGCAGCCGCCGTACGGTGCGCGGATGGATCGCGTCGAACGTGGAGCCGTACGACTTCACCCGGGACAGCGGGGCGCCGGGGGCGTCGGCCAGCTCCTCCCACAGCACGAAGGTGTTGGGGTGGGTCTCGACGATGCCGGGGCGGTGACGCACCAGCAGCGGGCCCACGGCCGCCGGGTCCGGGTCGGTGATCAGTACGAGCGGGCTGCCGAAGTGCAGCAAAACACCGAGCAGGTGGTAGAAGCGCGAGTGCACGAACGACACGTGCAGCGCGGCGGTCTCGCTCCGGGTCGGCCAGCCCATCGCCTTCTGCGGGACGAGACGGTTCCACATGGTGTTCGGGCAGTGCACGGCCAGCTTGGGGACGCCGGTGGTGCCCGAGCTGTGGGTGATCAGGGCGGGCTCGCGGGGGTGCAGCCGGACGGGCGCGGGGGGCTCGGCGCCGGCGTACTTCGCCAGGGACTCGACGCCGGGCGCGTCGTCGACGGAGAGCGTGCGGCGCACCCGCGAGCCGATGCCGGCGTCCTTCAGCGGGCCGTCCAGCTTGGCCCGGTCGGTGACCAGCCAGGGCTGCCGCAGCCGTTCGAGCAGCTGCCCGACGACCGGTCCCGCCAGGCCGGGGGAGAGGAGCACGGGGACCGCGCCGATACGGGAGACCGCGCAGGTCAGCAGCATGATGTCGACGTTGTCCGTCTTGTGTACGACCACCTGTTCCGAGGGCCGGACCCCGGCCGCCCACAGCCGGCCCGACAACTCCTCGACCACGTCGGCCAGGACCGTGTAGTCGAGATCGACCCCGAGGGAGGGGTGGGTGTCCAGCGGCCGGTCCAGGGTGACGAAGACGGCGCCGTGCCGGTCGGCCGCCCGCCGGAACAACGGACCCAGGTAGAACCCGCGGTCGGCGAGCAGGGGTTGCTGCGGCATGTGGCTGTTCCTTTCGGACGGGTACCGGGACACGGTCACCACGCGCCCTGGCGGACCAGATGGCGGCGGAGCTTGCCGGTGGAGGTGCGGGGCAGTGACACGACGAAGCTGACGCTCCGCGGCACCTTGAACGCGGCGAGCCGCTCCCGCGCGAGGACGAGCAGATCGGCTTCCAGCCGGGCGAGATCGATGGGGCCGACGGGGCCGGCGGGGCCGGGGGATCCGGTAGAGCCGGTGGAGCCGGTGGAGCCGGCGGGACCGGTGGGAGGAGCGGAGCCGGTGGGGCCGGGTGTTCCGGTGGGAGGAGCGGAGCCGGTGGGGCCGGACAGGCCGGTGGGACCGGTGGGGCCGGGTGTTCCGGTGTGACTGGTGGTGTGACTGGTGGGATGGGCGGA
>NZ_JBHWUU010000021.1:0-81326 GCF_042737375.1 Streptomyces sp. NPDC060000 | reverse complement strand
GAGCCGGTGGGGCCGGACGGGCCGGACAGGCCGGTGGGACCGGTGGGGCCGGGTGTTCCGGTGTGACTGGTGGGACGGGCGGAGCTGGTGGGGCCCGACGGGCCGGGTGTTCCGGTGGGGCTGGACAGGCCGGGTGTTCCGGTGGGACCGGTGGGATGGGCGGAGCCGGTGGGGCCGGACGGGCCGGACAGGCCGGTGGGACCGGTGGGGCCGGGTGTTCCGGTGTGACTGGTGGGACGGGCGGAGCTGGTGGGGCCGGACGGGCCGGGTGTTCCGGTGGGGCTGGACAGGCCGGGTGTTCCGGTGGGACCGGTGGGACGGGCAGAGCCGGTGGGGCCGCCGGACGGGCCGGACAGGCCGGTGGGGCCGGACACGCTGGTGGGGCCGGTGGGGCCCGGGGGAGTGGTCGGGGTGGTCCGGGTGGCGGGGACGACGAAGGCTCGTAGGCGGGTGCGGCCGTGGGCGTCCGGGACCGCTGCCACCGCGACCTCCCCGACCGCCGGGTGGGCGCGCAGGACGGCCTCCACCTCCAGGGGGGAGACGGTGATTCCGCCGACCATCTCCATGTCGTCGGTGCGGCCCAGGTGGCGGTAGGCGCCGTCCGGTTCGCGGCGCGCCCGGTCGTGGGTGGCGAGCCAGCCGCCGACCAGCGTGCGCCGCGTCTCCTCGGGCCGGTTCAGATAGCCGGGCGTCACCGTGGGCCCGCGCACCCACAGTTCCCCCTCCGCGCCGTCGGGCACGGGCCGCCCGGCACGGTCGCGCAGCTCCACGTCGAACCCCGGGACGGGACGCCCGACGGTGCCCGGGTGGTCGTGGCCGAGACTGTTGGCGCAGAAGGCGTGACCGGCCTCGGTGGAGCCGATCTGTTCCAGCACGGGCGCGCCGAGCAACTCGGTGATCTGTCCGCCGAGCCCGCCCGGCAGGCCCTCGCCGGCCGACACCGCGGCGCGCACCGAGGCGAAGCAGGCCGCGTGGCCGCTGCCCCGGTCGGCGATGAGCGCCGCGTACGCCGACGGCACCGAGTAGAGCAGGGTCACGCGGTGCCGGGCGACGAGTTCGTCGACGGCGGCGGGGGTCGGACGCCGGTCCACCAGCACGGCGCTGGAGCCGGAGAAGAGCGGGAAGACGAAGGCGTTGCCGAAGCCGTAGGCGAAGTACAGCTTCGACACCGACAGCGTGACGTCCTCCTCGGTGATCCCGAGCAGCCGCCGTCCGATGAGGGCGTGGTAGGTCTTCGGGTCACCGTGCGTGTGCACGACCCCCTTCGGACGGCCCGTCGTGCCGGAGGTGTACTGCACGTACAGCGGCGCGTGCGCGTCCACCGGGTGGGCGGCGGCAGGCTCGGTGACGGGGGCGAGCGCGAGGAACTGGTCGGCGCCGAGGCGTGCCCGGTCGTCGAAACGGTCCTCGAGACCCGGCCCGGTCACACACAGCACGGCGTCGGTGTCCTCGGCCATGAACGCGTGCTCGGGCGCGGGCAGTTCGGGATTGACCAGGACGGCCACGGCCCCCAGCCGGGCGACTCCGAGGAAGGCCGCCACCCACGCGATCCCGTCGGGCAGCGCCAGCAGCACGCGGTCCCCGGCCCGTACCCCGTGATCCGTGAGCACCCGGGCCGCCCGCGCTCCGAGCCCGTGCGCCTCACCGTGGGTCCACACCTGGTGCCCCTGATGGAACGCGGCCCGGCCGCCCCACCCACGCCGCTCGGCGAGGTCGGCGAGATACGCGGCGAGATTGCCGGGCCCTGCGGCGTCCCCCCGGGGCACGGCGGCACCGGAAACCACCGGGGGACGCGGAGCCGCCGTGGCACGGCCGCCGACGGTCGCGGCGTCGGCTGCCGTCGCGGACGGTGCGGTCGTCGTGGACGGGGAGGTCGTCGTGGACGGTGCTGCCGTCGTGGACCGTGTGGCCGTCGCGGACGGTGCGGTCGTCGTGGACGGGGAGGTCGTCGTGGACGGTGCTGCCGTCGTGGACCGTGTGGCCGTCGCGGACGGTGCGGTCGTCGTGGACGGGGAGGTCGTCGTGGACCGTGTGGCCGTCGCCGGCCGTGCGGCCGTCATCGGGTGACCCTCTCGCCGGGCGCCGTCGGCCGCGCCGCGTTGTGCTCCCGCAGGGCCCGCATCTGCGCGGCCGTCTTCAGCAGCATCTCGTCGTACTCCGCGACCGGATCGGAGTCCAGGACGATCGCACCCCCCGCCCCCATCCGCATCACGCCGTCGGCCAGGACGGCGGTCCGGATGACGACGCTGAGGTCCGCGCCGCCGCTGCACCCCAGGTAGCCGAGGGCACCCGCGTACACGCCGCGCGCCTCGGTCTCCAGCCCGTCGATGATCTCCAGCGTGCGCTGCTTCGGCGCCCCGGTCATCGACCCGCCGGGAAAGCAGGCGCGTACGCAGTCCACCGCGTCCGTGTCCTCGCGCAGCCGGCCCTCGACGGTGGAGACGAGCTGGTGCACGGTCGCGTACGTCTCGGTGGCCATGAGCCGGGAGACCCGCACGGTCCCGGTCCGGCAGACCCGCCCCAGGTCGTTGCGGAGCAGGTCGACGATCATCAGGTTCTCGGCGCGGGTCTTGGCGTCCGCCGCCAGCGCCTCCCTGAGCCGGGCGTCCTCCAGCGGACCGGCCCCGCGCGGCGCGGTCCCCTTGATCGGCTTGGCTTCGGCGACGCCGTCCCGGGTGATCCGCAGGAACCGCTCGGGCGAGGAGCCGACCACGTCGAGGTCACCGAAGCGCAGGAAGGCGGCGTAGGGCGCGGGATTGACGCGGCGCAGCACCCGGTAGAAGCCGTACGCGTCGTCCGGAGCGGGTAGCGTCGCGGCGTTGGTCAGGCAGATCTCGTAACTGGTGCCCGCGGCGAGTTCACGCTTGCAGGCCTCGATGTCCGCGAGGTAGGTCGCCCGGCCCCGCACCAACCAGGGCTCGACACCACCGACACCACCGACGCCACCTACATCACCGACCCCACCGGCATCGCTGGCCCCGGCCGTGATCGCACCCCGCGTCACCCTGTCCGGCTCGCCCGCCTCGGGCTCCGCCGGCCGTGTCCGGTCGGGCTCGGTGGGCAGGGAGGTCAGCCGGCCCAGGGTGTTCTCGAGCCAGTCGGTGGCCTCGAGGGTGGCCTGGGGAGTGTCCTCCGCCAGGCAGACCGCGTAGGTGAAGCCCTTCTCGTGGTCCACCGCGATCAGCCGGTCGGCGAACAGCCAGCAGGCGTCCGGGGTGGTGGCGGTGTGCCGGTTCGGGGAGCCGCAGTCGGCCTTCGTCTCGTAGCCGAAGTAGCCGACGTAGCCGCCGGTGAAGTCGAAGGGCAGCCCGGTGGCGTCGACGCGGCGGTTCGCCAGCTGCCGCTTGAGATAGTCGAAGACGCTCGCCCGGACCTTGCGCGGCGGCCGCCCCGCCCGTTCGATCTCGCAGCGGCCGGCCTCGACGTCGTACCGGACGAACTCGGCGAGCGGACCGCTGTCGTCGCCGAAGAACGAGAAGCGGGAGAGTCCCCGCTCGACCCGGGAGCTGTCCAGCCAGAACGCCCGCGGCGAGTCGGCGTACAGCCGGGTGAAGGCGGCCTCCGCGTCGATCGCCCCGGCGAGACGGCGGGTGTGCAGCCGATGGGCGGGGCCCTCGGCCCGGCGCGGCCGGGGAACGATCACCGAGCGGGTCGGCATCGCCGCCGCGGCCGGAGTGACCGCCGTGTTCTTCGAGCGGGTCTTGCGGGCCCGGTCGGCCGTGAGGTTGCGGAAGTTCATCAGCATCCGGTGGCCGTAGTCGGTGAGCACCGACTCCGGGTGGAACTGCACGCCCCACAGGGGCCGTTCGCGGTGCCGCAGCCCCATCAGGACGCCGTCCTCCGCCCAGGCGGTGGCCTCCAGGGTGTCGGGCAGCGGCTCGCGTACGGACAGCGAGTGGTAGCGGACCGCGGTGAAGTTCTGCGGCAGACCGTGGAACAGGTCCCGTCCGTCGTGGCGGACGGCCGACAGATGCCCGTGCCGCGGCTCAGGGGCGGGCGCCACCCGGCCGCCCTCCCTGTACGCGATGCCCTGGTGGCCGAGGCAGACGCCGAGCACCGGCACCGGGGAGTCGGCCAGCACTCTGGCGCTGATACCGAAGTCACGTGTTTTCGACGGATGCCCGGGTCCGGGTGACACCACGACGTTGTCGAAAGCCGCGAGATCGGGAACGGCGCCCGCGGGGGCGTCATTGAGGATCACCACCGGCTCCTCGCCGTTGACCTCGGCGATCAGCTGGAACAGGTTGTACGTGTACGAGTCGTAATTGTCGATGAGCAGGGTCTTCACCCGCCCACCTCCCTAGGGTCGTTCTCGGGTTCTACGCGGTCCGTCTTTTATGCCGTCCGCGAAGCGCCTGGAGCGGTGGATACAGCCATTTCTTGAAGAAACGCTGAAGGCGAGGCATGAGAATCCATGTGACGAGGGCCGTCACGCAAAGGCAGAGTAGTAGCGTGCGAACAATGGGATTGAGGCCGCCGAGATAGGGGAGCGCGATCACATTGAAAAGGAGCACCGGTGGGAAAACCGCGCTCATATTCACGAACCACAGCTTCCACTTCGACGGCGGGGCCGGCGTCTTCGGCCCGGGGATCTGGGAGTCGAACCAGGCCTTGGTGCCGCGCACGCTTCTGCGGTCCGTCTCCTGGGCGATGCCCAGCGCGCGGCCGTGCCACTCCTGCCGGTCGGTCGAGTCCTCCCAGGCCCGGGCCGTGCCTTCGGTGGCGAAGCGATAGACCACATGCCACTCCGCCTCTCCATCGACAAGTACACCGCCCCCCAGGAAGCCGGGTTGCCGTGCGCTCGCGCCCAGCATGGCCCACCCCCAGGAATGGAAGTCGACCTCACGGCCCGGCACCACTCGATATGCGGAGGTGACGGTGACGGGATTACTGGTCACACCGTCGAGTACGCAACGGAGAGCGCTTGCGTTCACAGGTTCTTCAAAGTTCTACAACTGTCTTCAAGTGTCCGGAAAGTGGCTTTTCATTGGCTTTTCTGCGGTCTCGACATCTTCCGGCGGGTGGTACTGCCGGTAACTTATGCGGAATTCCTGGAAGCGCTTGCCGGTGCGGCGAGGTAAGTGCACGATCGAGCTCCCGTATCGCTCCCGTATCGCTCCCGTGCCGCTCCCGCGCCGATCCCGTACGGGATTCCGTGTCGGCTTCCTTACTGCTTCCGGACCGAAGGAGAACCATGTCCAGGCACGACTGGAACATGACGGACGAGGGAATCGGAAAGGCCCGTTCCGCGATAGAACAGGCCCGAAAGGAAGTGACCGCCCATCCGATTTACCAGCGGATGAGCAGCCGGGAGGACATGGCGACGTTCATGGCGCACCACGTGTTCGCGGTCTGGGACTTCATGTCCCTGCTCAAGTCGCTCCAGCGCGACCTCACCTGCGTCGACGTCCCCTGGGTGCCGCGCGGCTCGGAGGGGGTGAGCCGGCGGCTCGTCAACGACATGGTGCTGGTCGAGGAGAGCGACGAGCTGAACGGCGGGTTCACCAGCCACTTCGAGCTCTACCGCGCGGGGATGGACGAGGCGGGCGCCCCCACGGCCCGGATCGACACCTTCGTCGCGCTGATCGGCGAGGGCCACGACGTGCCGTCCGCGCTGCGGGTCGCCCAGGTCCCCGCCCCAGCCGCCGAGTTCGTGCGCACGACCTTCGAGATCATCGCCGACCGGCCCCTGCACTGCCGGGCCGCGGCCTTCGCCTTCGCCCGGGAGGACCTCATCCCGGACATGTTCGACCAGGTGATCAGGAAGGAGGGCACCGACCGGTTCCCGCTCTTCCGCGACTATCTGGCCCGCCACATCGAGGTCGACGGCGAGGAGCACACCCCCATGGCCATGCAGATGGTGGCCGACCTGTGCGGCGAGGACGACACGCGCTGGCAGGAGGCCGTCGAGACGGCCACCCTCGCGCTGGAGGCCAGGAGCCGCCTGTGGGACGGCATCACGGAGGCGATGGCCTGACGGGCGGCTCCGGCGCGGGTTCCGGTTGTGGAGCCGGTGCCGTTTCGGGTGCCTCCCCGAACCGGGCCAGTGCCAGCGCTCCCGCCACCGCGACGGCGAAACCCAGCACGGCCAGCCAGCCGAACCCCTCCCGGGTGCGGTCGCCCAGCCACACCACCCCCACCAGGGCCGGTCCGATCGTCTCCCCGATCACTATCCCGGCCGTGGCCGTCGTCACCGACCCTTGCTGGAGAGCCGACGTCAGCATCAGGAACGCGGCACCGCCACCCAGCAGCAGGGCGTACACCGCCGGGTCGGTGAGCAGATCCAGGGGGGCGAGCGAGTCGATCAACCGCACCGTCACCTCGACCACCCCGAACCCGAAACCGGCCCCGAGGCCCAGCACCAACGCCCGTCCGCGCCCGGCCAGTCGCCGGCCGGCCGGCCACAGCAGCAGCACCCCACCCGCCGCGCCGAGCATCACCCACGGCAGCGCCGGCGGACCGCTCTCCTCGCCCTCCGTCCCCGCCGCCAGCCCCAGCATCGCCAGCCCCGCGCACACCACCCCCACCGCCGCCCACTCGGTCCGGCTCAGCCGCACATGCAGCAGCCGGGCCGCGACCACCGCCGTCACGGCCAGGCTGGAGGCGAGTGCCGCCCCCACGGCGTAGATCGGCACCGACCGCAGCGCGGCGATCTGGAACAGGAACCCCAGCCCGTCCAGCCCGAGCCCCGCCAGATACCGCCACTGCCGCACCGCCCGCAGGAGCAGCGCCGCGTCGCCGCCGCTCCCGTCGGCGGCGGCACGCGCCGCCACCGCCTGCAACACCGTCGCGGTACCGAAGCAGACCGCCGCGCCGAGGGCGCACATCATTCCGAAGAGCACGAAAGGACTGTAGGGGAACGGCTCGTGGGCGGGGCGCCTTCGGTCGCGCTCGGCACGGTGTCTAGGCTGACGGCCGGAAATCGCCGTAGGGGCGGTGCGACAACGGGGAGACGGAACCATGGCGGACGCACGTCGCAGACTTCGCTCGGGCACGGTCGTACTCGGCGGCATGGGAGTCCTCGCGGCGGCCCTGACCGCCTGCTCCTCCGACGACCCCGACAAGCGCTGCGTCGACCGCGACAGCTACAACCGCGCCAAGGGCTACAAGGTCGTCGCCGACACGAACTGCAAGTCCGGCAAGTCCCCGGCGAACGGCGTCTGGTACGACGGCGGCAAGAAGAACGGCTCCTGGGTCGACGGCGGCGCCCTCGCCAAGCCGGGCAAGGGCTCCGGCGGTTCGAGCAGCGGCACCGGAGGCAGCGGAGGCAGCGGTGTCAGCCGCGGCGGCTTCGGCGGCGACAGCGACGGCGGCAGCCACAAAGGCAGCTCCGGCGGCTGAGCGACCGGACGACCGAGCGACCGAGCGACCGGACGACCGGACGACCGAGCGGCTGAACAGGACACCGGCACCCATGCGACGTCACACCGTCGAACCCCGCCCCGACTGGCAGCGGACCGTCGAGGAACAGGGACTCGTCTACCCCCTCACCCGCCACCCCGACGGCCGACTGCGCCCCTACTGGGACGAGAGCGCGTACTACGCCTTCACCCTCGACGAGGTCGAGGCACTGGAGGAGACCGTCGAGGAACTGCACAGCATGTGCCTGGCGGCGGCCGCCCACCTCGTCGAGTCGGACCGCCTCGCCGACCTCGGCATCACCGACCCGCGGATCGCGGCGGCGGTCGCCGAGGCCTGGCACCGGCGCGCCGAACTACCCTCTGTCTACGGCCGCTTCGACCTCCGCTACGACGGCACCGGCCCGGCGAAGCTCCTGGAGTACAACGCCGACACCCCCACCTCGCTCGTGGAGGCGGCCTCCCCGCAGTGGTTCTGGATGGAGGACCGCTTCCCCGGCGCCGACCAGTGGAACTCCCTCCACGAACGCCTGATCGCGGCCTGGAGGAAACAGGCCGCCCTCCTGCCGCCCGGCAGCCCGCTCTACTTCGCGCACTCCTCGGAGGACGAACTGGGCGAGGACCTCATGACGGTCGCCTATCTCAAGGAGACCGCCGATCAGGCCGGCCTGGACACCGACTGGATCTCCATGGAGGAGATCGGCTGGGACCCGCTGTCCGGCCGCTTCGTCGACCGCCGACTCCGCTTCATCCGAAGCTGCTTCAAGCTCTACCCGTGGGAGTGGCTGACCACCGACCGCTTCGCCGGCCATGTCCTGGACGGCCTCGACAACGGCGGCGGCACCGGCACGACGATGTGGATCGAACCGGCCTGGAAGATGCTCCTCAGCAACAAGGCCCTGCTGGCCGTCCTGTGGGAGCTGTACCCCGGCCACCCCAACCTCCTCCCCGCCTACCTCGACGGCCCCCGCGAACTGGCGGCCACCACCGGCTACGTCGCCAAGCCGCTGCTGGGCCGCGAGGGGGCCGGCGTCACCCTGCACGAACCCGGCTCCACGCCCGTCCCGCGCACCGACGAGCCCTGCTGTTACCAGCAGTTGGCGCCCCTCCCCGCGTTCGACGGAAACCATGTCGTCCTCGGCGCGTGGGTGGTGGAGGACGAGTCGGCGGGCCTCGGCATCCGCGAGTCCTCCGGCCTGGTCACGGACGAGTACGCCCGCTTCCTGCCCCACGTGATCCTTTAGCCCCGCCGGTCCTCGCCGGTCCTCGCCGGTCCTCGCCGGTCCTCGCCGGTCCTCGCCGGTCCTCGCCGGTCCTCGCCGGTCCTCGCCGGTCCTCGCCGGACCCCTCCGGCCCCCGCCGAACCCCCCGGCTCTCTCCGACCCCTCCGGCCCCCGCCGAACCCCCCGGCTCTCTCCGAACCCTCCGGCCCCCGCCGACCTGGTGGAGCCGTGGTCCGGCACCGGTCCGGCGTCGCTCGCATGGTGGACGCCGGACCTCGGGTTTCGGGTGTGCCCGGTAGGCTGGCGAGCGGGCCGTGACTGGCGCGCTGGGATGGGACGGACCATCGGGGAGCGGCCTGTGAGTGACAGAGTGCCGTGCGCCTGGGCCAGACCGAGACCGTGACCGCTCGTACGCCACGCCACCCGGAGGCCGCGACATGTCCGACCAGCAGCCCCTCTCCACCGAGTCCATCGCCTTCCGCGCCGCGCTCGACGTGATCCGCGCCGTCGAGCCGCGCGTCGCCGACGCCATCGGCCAGGAGGTCCACGACCAGCGCGAGATGCTCAAGCTGATCGCCTCGGAGAACTACGCCTCGCCGGCCACCCTCCTCGCGATGGGCAACTGGTTCAGCGACAAGTACGCCGAGGGCACGATCGGCCGCCGCTTCTACGCCGGCTGCCGCAACGTGGACACCGTCGAGTCGCTGGCCGCCGAGCACGCCCGCGAGCTCTTCGGCGCCCGGCACGCCTACGTCCAGCCGCACTCCGGCATCGACGCCAACCTCGTCGCCTTCTGGTCCGTCCTCGCCGACCGGGTGGAGGTCCCGGCCCTCGCCAAGGCGGGCGTCCGCCAGGTCAACGACCTCTCCGAGGCCGACTGGGCCGAGCTGCGCCAGGCCTTCGGCAACCAGCGCATGCTGGGCATGTCCCTGGACGCGGGCGGCCACCTCACCCACGGCTTCCGCCCGAACATCAGCGGCAAGATGTTCGACCAGCGCTCCTACGGCACCGACCCGGCGACCGGCCTCATCGACTACGAGGCCCTGCGCGCCTCGGCCCGCGACTTCAAGCCGCTGATCATCGTGGCCGGCTACTCGGCGTACCCCCGGCTGGTGAATTTCCGGATCATGCGCGAGATCGCCGACGAGGTGGGCGCGACCCTGATGGTCGACATGGCCCACTTCGCGGGCCTGGTCGCGGGCAAGGTCCTGACCGGCGACTTCGACCCGGTGCCGCACGCCCAGATCGTGACGACCACCACCCACAAGTCCCTGCGCGGCCCGCGCGGCGGCATGGTCCTGTGCGACGACTCCCTCAAGGACCAGGTCGACCGCGGCTGCCCGATGGTCCTCGGCGGCCCGCTCCCGCACGTCATGGCCGCCAAGGCCGTCGCCCTCGCCGAGGCACGTCAGCCGTCCTTCCAGGACTACGCCCAGCGCATCGTCGACAACTCCCGCGCGCTGGCGGAGGGCCTGATGCGGCGCGGCGCGACCCTGGTCACCGGGGGCACGGACAACCACCTGAACCTGATCGACGTCGCCTCCTCCTACGGCCTCACCGGCCGGCAGGCCGAGGCGGCCCTGCTCGACTCGGGCATCGTCACCAACCGCAACGCCATCCCCGCCGACCCGAACGGCGCCTGGTACACCTCCGGCATCCGCATCGGTACGCCGGCGCTGACCACCCGGGGCCTGGGCACGGCCGAGATGGACGAGGTGGCGGCCCTGATCGACCGGGTCCTCACCGCCACCGAGCCCGGCACGACCAAGTCGGGCGCGCCGTCGAAGGCGTCCCACGTCCTGGACGAGAAGACCGCCGACGAGATCTCCCGCAGGGCGACGGACCTGGTGGCGGGCTTCCCGCTGTACCCGGAGATCGACCTCGGCTGACGCCGGCGGCACCCGGGCGGCCCCGACGGCCGCCCGGGACCCGTTCCGGGCGGTCCCCGCGCTCTGAGACAATGAACGCATGGCCACAGACCGCCCGCCCGTCGCCCACCACCGCCCTCAGACGGGGCGCTTCGCGCCGCTGCCCGGTTCGCGCGTGCTCTCCGGAATCCAGCCCACCGCAGGTTCGTTCCACCTCGGCAACTACCTCGGCGCCGTCCGCCAGTGGGTGGCCCTGCAGGAGTCCCACGACGCGTTCTACATGGTCGTCGACCTGCACGCGATCACGGTCCCGCAGGACCCGAAGGAACTCAGCGCGAACACGCGGCTGGCAGCCGCGCAGCTCCTCGCGGCCGGTCTCGACCCGGAGCGCTGCACGCTCTTCGTCCAGAGCCACGTTCCCGAGCACGCCCAGCTGGCCTGGGTCATGAACTGCCTCACCGGTTTCGGCGAGGCCGGCCGGATGACCCAGTTCAAGGACAAGTCCGCCAGGCAGGGCGCCGACCGCGCCTCCGTGGGCCTGTTCACGTACCCGATCCTCCAGGTCGCGGACATCCTGCTGTACCAGGCCAACGAGGTGCCGGTCGGCGAGGACCAGCGCCAGCACATCGAGCTCACCCGTGACCTCGCCGAGCGCTTCAACGGCCGCTACGGCGAGACCTTCACGATCCCGAAGCCGTACATCCCGAAGGAGACGGCGAAGATCTACGACCTCCAGGACCCGTCGATCAAGATGAGCAAGTCGGCGTCCACGCCGAAGGGCCTCATCAACCTGCTCGACGAGCCGAAGGTCACCGCGAAGAAGGTCAGGAGCGCGGTCACGGACACCGACACGGTGATCCGCTACGACACCGAGAACAAGCCCGGCGTGAGCAACCTGCTCAGCATCTACTCCACGCTGACCGGCACGAGCGTTCCGGAGCTGGAGCAGGCTTACGAGGGCAAGCTGTACGGCGCGCTCAAGACGGACCTCGCCGAGGTCGTCGTCGACTTCGTGACGCCGTTCAGGGACCGCACCCAGCAGTACCTGGACGACCCCGAGACGCTCGACTCGGTCCTCGCCAAGGGCGCGGAGAAGGCACGTGCCGTCGCCGCGGAGACGCTCTCCCGGACGTACGAGCGCGTGGGCTTCCTGCCCGCGAAGCACTGAGTGGCGCGGAAGCACTCGGGGCGGCGCGCGGAAGCACTCGGGGCGCACCGCACACCTGTTCCTCCGGGCAGAGCGCTGCACATCACTTTCCCTGCGCCTGCCCAGAGCACAGCCGTAGCCGTACAGTCGATAGCCGTACGACTGAGTACGAACCCGGCAACACACCCCGCCAGGGCGACATGACGAAGGAGAAGACGTGGGGACCGTAACGATCGGCGTGTCGATCGCGGTCCCGGAGCCTCACGGCAGCCTGCTCCAGGAGCGGCGCGTGGGCTTCGGCGACGCCGCGGCGCACGGCATCCCCACGCACGTCACGCTGCTGCCGCCGACCGAGGTCGAGGCGAGCGCGCTGCCGGCCGTCGAGGTCCACCTCGGCGCGGTCGCCGCGGCCGGCCGGCCCTTCCCGATGAGGCTGTCCGGCACCGGCACCTTCCGGCCCATGTCGCCGGTGGTCTATGTGCGGGTCGTCCAGGGCGCCGAGACCTGCGCCCGGCTCCAGCAGCGGATCCGTGCCGCCTCCGGGCCGCTGACCCGCGAGCTCCAGTTCCCCTACCACCCGCATGTCACCGTCGCGCACGGGATCGACGAGGCGGCCATGGACCGGGCCTTCGACGAGCTCGCCCACTACGAGGCCGACTGGTCGTGCACCGGTTTCGCCCTCGCCGAGCAGGGCCCCGACGGCGTCTGGCGCAAACTGCGCGACTTCGCCTTCGGAGGCGCGGTCGTCCCCCCGCAGGCCGCCCACGTCGACCGGGGTTCACTGCCGACGCGCTAGCGGCCTGTCCCAGGAGCCTGTCCTAGATCGGCAGCCTGCGGAACAGCCCGCGCGGTGTGTGCCGCAGCGCCGACATCACCACGCGCAGCACCCCTGGCACCCACACCGTCTCCGAGCGGCGGCGCAGCCCCAGCTCGACGGCCGTGGCGACCGCCTCCGGGGTGGTCGCCAGCGGCGCCTCCTCGAGACCGGCGGTCATCCTCGTCCGGACGAACCCGGGGCGTACGACCATGACATGGACGCCGGTGCCGTGCAGCGCGTCGCCCAGACCCTGGGCGAAGGCGTCGAGACCCGCCTTGCTGGAGCCGTAGATGAAATTCGAGCGGCGGGCCCGCTCGCCGGCGACCGAGGAGAGGACGACCAGAGAGCCGTGGCCCTGGGTCTGGAGGGCGCGCGCCCCGGCCAGCCCCGCCGACACCGCCCCCGTGTAATTGGTCTGCGCGACCCGCACCGCGGCCGACGGGTCGCGCTCGTCGTTCGCCTGGTCGCCGAGCACGCCGAAGGCCAGCAGCACGAGATCGACGTCGCCCTCCGCGAAGACCTTGCCGAGGACCGCCTCGTGGGACCCGGGGTCGAGCGCGTCGAAGGGGACGGTGTGCACGTCCGCCCCCAGGGTGCGCAGCCCGGCGGCGGCGGACTCCAGGGCGGGCGACGGGCGCCCGGCCAGCCACACCGTGCGGGTGCGGCGGGCGATCAGGCGGCGCGCGGTGGCCAGGCCGATCTCGGACGTACCGCCGAGGACGAGAAGGGACTGGGGGAGGCCGAAGGCGTCCTTCATGGTGACTCCTGGAAGTTGAGCCGGCGGGCGAGGTCCGACACGAACACCCCGCGCGGGTCCAGCTCCGCGCGCAGCGCGCGGAAGTCGTCGAGGCGCGGGTACATCGCGGTGAGCAGTTCGGGGCGCAGCCGGGAGTCCTTGGCGAGGTAGACGCGGCCGCCCGCCGTGGCCACCTCCTCGTCCAGTTCGTCGAGGAACACGCCGAGGCCGGGCAGTCCGGCCGGGATGTCCAGGGCGAGGGTCCAGCCCGGGCGCGGGAAGGAGAGCCAGCCGGGATCGGCGTCCCCGAACCGCTTGAGGACGGCCAGGAAGGACGGGCAGCGGCGGGCGGAGATGCGCCGCACGATCCGGCGCAGGGTGTCCTCCCGGCCGTACCCGACGACGAACTGGTACTGCACGAAGCCGTCGCGGCCGTAGACGCGGTTCCAGTGCGGGACGCCGTCGAGAGGGTGGAAGAAGGCGGCGAGGCTCTGGAGTTCGCCGGTACGCGCGCGTGGCGCCCTGCGGAACCACAGTTCGTTGAACAGTCCGACGGTAGCCCGGGTGAGCAGGCCGTTCGGCAGGAAGGCGGGGGCGGGCGGCAGCCGGGACGGGCGGAACGCGAGCGGGTCCCTGCGGGCGCGGGCGGACAGCGCGTCAGGCGGCGCGTGCCCGCCGCGGGTCAGGACCGCGCGTCCGGTGGCCGCCCCGCGCGCGAGGAGGTCGATCCAGGCGACCGAGTAGTGGTAGCGGTGGTCGCCGGCCGTCAGCCGGGCCATCAGGTCGTCGAGGTCGGCGGCCCGCTCGGTGTCGACCGACATCAGGGACGTCCCGACCGGCTGGAGCCGGATCCTGGCCGTCAGGACGACGCCGGTCAGGCCCATACCGCCGGCGGTCGCGTCGAACAGGTCGGTGCCCCGGTCCACCGTGCGGATCGTGCCGTCCGCCGTGAGCAGTTCGAAGGACAGCACATGGCGGGTGAACGACCCGGACACATGGTGGTTCTTGCCGTGGATGTCGGCGCCGATCGCGCCGCCCACGGTCACGTACCGGGTGCCGGGGGTCACGGGTACGAACCAGCCGAGCGGCAGCAGGACCTTCATGAGCCGGTGCAGGGAGACTCCCGCGTCGCACAGGACGATCCCGGCACCGGCGTCGATGACGTGGATCCGGTCCAGGCCGGTCAGGTCGATCACCGACCCGCCGGCGTTCTGCGCCGCGTCCCCGTAGGCCCGCCCCAGGCCCCTGGGGATGCTTCCGCGGGCTCCGCAGTCGCGGACCGCCGCGACGGCCTCCGCGTAGGTCCGGGGGCGGACCAGACGCGCGGTGGAGGGAGCGGTGCGGCCCCAACCCGTGACGGTGGCGAACTCGGAGGCGGTCTCGGCGGTCTCGGCAGGCATGAGGGTGACCGTATCGCCGATATATGGGCGATTAATTTTGAAACATTCATTGGTGCTCTGTATGGGTGATTAATGGTATGTCGCTCAATATTGCCGGAATTCCGAGGTGCTCGGCGTGAACAGTGAGTCCGCATGGACGAACTCGACGATCTGGACCACCGGATCCTCAAGGCGCTCCGCGCCCGGGGCGCGGACCCACGCGTCGCCCGTGCCGCGCGCGCCCTCTCCCGGGCGGGCGAACACGGCGCTCTGTGGCTCGCGGCGGGCGCCGTGGGAGCCGCCCTCGACGGCCCCCGGCGCGGTGCCTGGCTGCGGGCCACCGCGCTCACCGCGAGCGCGCACGCCGCCAGCATGGGAGTGAAACGGATCGTCCGGCGCCCGCGCCCCGCCCACGTCGAACCCCTCGTGCGCACCGCGGGACGGCACTCCTTCCCCAGCTCGCACGCGACCTCCGCGGTGGCCGCCGCCGTCGCCTACGGCGCGCTCGGGGCGTACGCCGCCGCGCCGCTCGCCGCCGCGATGTGCCTCTCACGTCTGGTCGCCGGCGTCCACCACCCCTCCGACGTGGCCGCCGGCGCGGCCCTGGGGGCGCTCACCGCGCGCCTGGGGGCGCGCTGGATGAGAGACGGACACAGGGAGGGACACCGTGGCTGAGGCACTGCTCCACCAACAGCGCGCCCACCGCCCGCCGGCGCCCCGGCCTCCGAGCCGCCGTCCCGGCACCCTCACCGGCGGTCTCCTCAGAACCACCCGTCCCAAGCAGTGGGTCAAGAACATCCTGGTCGCCGCCGCCCCCGCCGCGGCCGGCCGGCTCTTCTCACTGCACGCGCTCGATCAACTCGCCCTTGTCTTCGCCCTGTTCACGGCCTGCGCCGCCGCCGTCTACCTGGTCAACGACGCCCGGGACGCCGAGGCCGACCGCGCCCACCCCACCAAGCGGCACCGCCCGATCGCCGCCGGACAGGTCCCGGTGCCCGTCGCGTACGGCGTCGCGGGCGCCCTCGCGGTCCTCGCCCCGGCCGCCGCCCTCTGGCTGACGACACCCGCCGTCGCGGTCCTCCTCACCGCCTACCTGGGCATGCAACTGGCGTACTGCGTCAGCCTGAAGCACGTCCTGGTCGTCGACCTCGTCGTCGTCACGACCGGCTTCCTGATGCGGGCCACGGCGGGCGGACTCGCCCTCGGCATCCCCCTGTCCCGCTGGTTCCTGATCACCACCGGGTTCGGCGCGCTGTTCATGGTCGCCGCCAAGCGCTACTCCGAGGCCGTCCAGATGGCCGGCACGGCGGGTACCACGCGCGTGCTGCTCACCGAGTACACCACCGGCTATCTGCGCTTCGTCTGGCAGCTGGCGGCCGGGGTCGCCGTCCTCGGCTACTGCCTGTGGGCCCTGGAGGAGGGCGGTGTCCCGCACACGAGCGTGCTGCCCTGGCGCCAGCTGTCCGTGGTCGCCTTCGTCCTGGCGGTCCTGCGGTACGCCGTCTTCGCCGACCGGGGCACCGCGGGAGAGCCCGAGGAGGTCGTCCTGGGCGACCGCGCCCTCGCCCTGATCGGCCTGGTCTGGCTGGCCATGTACGGGCTGGCGGTGGCCAACTGGTGACCCACGCGCGCGTGCCGCCACGGGCCGGGCCGCGAGGGCGCGAACTGCTGGGCTTCGCCGCCGCGGGCCTCCTCGCCTACGCCGCCGACCTCGCCCTGTTCACGTACCTGCGCGGCCCGGCCGGTACCGGCCCGCTCACCGCCAAGGCCCTGTCCTTCCTCCTGGGCTGCGCGGTCGCCTACGCGGGCAACGCGCTCGGCACCTACCGGGACGAACGGCCGCGCGGCCTGCGCCCCGGCGCCGTGTTCCTCGCGGTGAACCTCGCCGGCGCCCTCGTCCAGCTTCTCTGTCTCACCGTCTCCCACTACGGCCTCGGGCTCACCTCCCGGCGCGCGGACACCGTCTCCGGCGCCGGGATCGGCATGGCACTGGCCACCGTCCTGCGTTTCTGGGGTACCCGAACCCTGGTGTTCCGCGACAGTCGGGCCGGCATCCGCGTCGGCGACACGCGCGTTGTTCCCGGGGACAGGGGCAGAGTCGGATCATGGACTGGCTGAAGAAGCTTCCCGGCATCGGACCGTGGGTCACGCGTCTCATGGCCACGCACGCGTGGCGGTCGTACGAGCGCCTGGACCGGGTGAAGTGGACGCGGCTCGCCGCCGCCATGACGTTCGTCAGCTTCGTCGCGCTCTTCCCGCTGCTGACCGTCGCCGCCGCCGTCGCCGCCGCCACGCTGAGCAAGTCCCAGCAGCAGGAGCTCCAGGACAAGATCGCCGACCAGGTCCCCGGCATCTCCGACCAGCTGGACATCGACGGCCTGGTCCAGAACGCGGGCACCGTCGGCCTCATCGCCGGGGCCGTGCTGCTGCTCACCGGCATCGGCTGGGTCGGTCAGATGCGGGACTGTCTGCGCGCGGTGTGGGAGCGGCCCGACGGGGACGAGAACCCCGTCCTGCGCAAGGCCAAGGACACGGGCGTCCTGGTCGGCCTCGGCGGCGCCGTGCTGCTCACCATCGCCATCTCCACCGTCGCCTCGGCCCTGGTCGGCTGGATCACCGACCAGTCCGGCATCGACAAGGAGGGCTGGGGCACCGTCCTGCTGCGCGTCGCCGCGTTCTCCGTCGCCGTGCTCGCCGACTTCCTGCTGCTGCTCTACGTCCTCACACTGCTGCCGGGCGTCGAGCCCCCGCGCCGCCGGCTCGTGGTCGCCGCGTTCATCGGGGCCGTCGGCTTCGAACTGCTGAAGCTGCTGCTGAGCGGCTATATGCAGGGCGTGGCCGCCAAGAGCATGTACGGCGCGTTCGGCGTGCCCATCGCCCTGCTGCTGTGGATCAACTTCACCTCGAAGCTGGTCCTGTACTGCGCGGCCTGGACAGCGACGGGCAGTGTCCCCGGGTGCCCCCGGGACATCGACGTCAGCGACGACGTCGTACCAGGTCCGGCAGCGGCCAGCGGCGGTTGACGAGGTACCCGCCGCCCGCGAGCAGCACCAGCAGGCCGCCGGCGATCGCCAGCGCGATCCACATACCGCCCGAGCCGTCCTCGGTCACGGCGCCCGCCACCGGCTTCGCCGACACGTCCCCTGCGCCGCCGGCCTGCCCCGACCCCTCGGAGAACGACGGGTTGGCGCCGGGCTGCGCGCTGGCCTGCGCGGTGTTCTTCGGCGCGACCAGCTCACCCACTGGCGTCACCTTGCCGGCCGCCTGGAAGCCCCAGTCCAGCAGGGCCGCGGTCTCCTTGTAGACCTCGTTGTGGTCGGTCTTCTCCGGGTTCATGACCGTGACGAGCAGCACCTTGCCGTTGCGCTCGGCGACACCGGTGAACGTGGCGCCCGCGTTGGTGGTGTTGCCGTTCTTGACGCCCGCGATGCCCGGGTACTGGGAGATGTCGTAGTCGCCGCTGAGCAGCCGGTTGGTGTTCTGGATCTCGAAGGTCCCGCGGGTCGTCTTCCCCTTCTTGTTCTTCTTCGTCTCGGCGGGGAACTTGGCGGTGACCGTCGAGCAGTACTCGCGGAAGTCGGCCTTCTGCAGGCCCGAGCGGGCGAACAGCGTCAGGTCGTACGCGGAGGACACCTGGCGGGGGGCGTCGTAGCCGTCCGGGGAGACGACGTTCGTGTCGAGGGCCTGGAGCTCCTCGGCGTGCGCGTTCATCTGCCTGACGGTGTCGGCGACGCCGCCGTTCATGGCCGACAGGACGTGCACGGCGTCGTTGCCGGAGCGCAGGAAGACGCCGAGCCACAGGTCGTGGACCGTGTACGTCTCGCCCTCCTTTATGCCGACGAGGCTGGAACCGGCTCCCATGCCGGCCAGGTCCTTCGCCTCGACCTTGTGCACGGTGGCCTTGGGGAACCTCGGCAGGACGGTGTCGGCGAAGAGCATCTTCATGGTGCTGGCCGGGGGCAGCCGCCAGTGCGCGTTGTGCGCGGCGAGCACGTCCCCCGACTCGGCGTCCGCGACGATCCACGACCGCGCGGTGAGGTCCTTGGGCAGCACCGGCGCGCCGCCGGCGATCGTCACCTGCGTCCCGGCCTGCCCGAGCCGCGTGCCACCCACGGACGACATGTCCGCCGGGGGAGCGACCGACGACGAGGCGGACGCGGACGGTGACCCGGACGGGGCGGCCGACGGGGAGACGGACGCCGTCGGTGAGCCGGACGCCACCGGCGACGGTGACGGGCCCGGCGCCGCGAGCGAGGCGGGCGCCGTGAGCGCGAGGGACGCGAGGGTCGCGGAGGTGACCAGCAGGTATCGCCTGACGGTCTGCATCATGGGTGCGGGCACGACGGAGAACGTACCCGGCACACGACGCGAAGTCCCGTCGCCCTCCCCACCCCGGTCACGGAACCGGACACCCGCCGGTGATACTGAACCCATGAAGCTCAGCCGCCCCGTCTCCTGGTTCCTGCTCGCCTTCGGGGTGTGGAGCTGGATCATCTGGGTCACTTTCGTCAAAAACCTGATCAAGGACAGCAGCGGACTCGCTTTCGACGACGGCGACCCCACGGCGTACTTCTGGGTACACCTGACGCTCGCTGTCGTCTCCTTCGTATTGGGGACGGTCGTCGGGGCCATCGGGTTGCGTGGGCTGCGCGCACTGCGGCAGGCGTCATAGCCGTGGTGATCGTCTTCGCGCTGCTCGCCCTGACCGTGCTGGTCGCGGTCAACTGGTACCTGTGGCGCCGGCTGTTCCGCGACACCACGCGCGGCCCCGGGCGGGTGCGCCGCGGTGGCGCGGTGCTCATCGCGGGCGGCTGGGTCCTGGCGATCGGCGCGCTGGTCGGCGAACGCACCGGGGCGCCCTTCTGGCTCCAGCGCGTCATGGCCTGGCCGGGCTTCCTGTGGCTGGCCCTGTCGGTCTACCTCCTGCTGGCCGTGCTCGCGGGCGAGGCCGTACGACCGCTGCTGCACCGCTTCCCGAAGAAGCGGGCGTCCGCCCCCGGGACCCCCGCCGCGACGCAGGCACCGCGGCCCCACCCGGAGCCCCACCCCGAGCCGGTCCCGCTCGGGGCAGCCGCTCCCGAGGCCCCCGAGCCCGAACGTCCGGAGCGCAGGGAGCAGGTGGCCGGGCAACCCGTGCCCGGGCAACCGGAGTCCGAGCAGCCGGAGACCGGAAAGCCGGAGTCCGGTAAGCCGGAGACCGACGGTCCCGCACAGCCCCCGTCGGCCCCCTCCCGGCGGCTCTTCGTCTCCCGGGCGGTGGGCGGTGCGGCCGCCGCGGTCGCCGTCGGGACGGTCGGCTACGGGACCTACGGCGTGCTGCGCGGGCCCCGGGTCAAGCGGGTCACGGTGCCCCTGGCCAAGCTCCCGCGCCGGGCCCACGGCTACCGGATCGCGGTCGTCAGCGACATCCATCTGGGCCCGGTCCTCGGCCGGGGCTTCGCGCAGCGGGTCGTCGACACGATCAACGCGACGCAGCCCGACCTGATCGCGGTCGTCGGCGACCTGGTCGACGGCAGCGTGAAGGACCTGGGCCCGGCGGCGGCCCCGCTCGCGCGGCTGAAGGCCCGCGAGGGCAGCTTCTTCGTCACCGGCAACCACGAGTACTTCTCCGGCGCCGAACAGTGGGTCCGGGAGGTGCGGCGGCTCGGTCTCGACCCGCTCGAGAACGCCCGTACGGAGCTGCCCTGGTTCGACCTGGCCGGCGTCAACGACATCGCGGGCGAGAGCGAGGGCCAGGGGCCCGACTTCGCCCGTGCCCTCGGCGACCGTGACACCACACGCGCGTGTGTGCTCCTCGCCCACCAGCCCGTCCAGATCCACGACGCCGTACGCCACGGCGTCGATCTCCAGCTCTCCGGCCACACCCACGGCGGCCAGCTGTGGCCCGGCAACTTCCTCGCGGCCGCCGCGAACCCGACCGTCGCGGGCCTGGAACGCTACGGCGACACCCAGCTGTACGTGTCCCGGGGCGCGGGCGCCTGGGGCCCGCCCACCCGGGTGGGCGCCCCCTCCGACATCACCGTCGTCGAACTGGCCTCGAACGCCTGACATTCCGTCAAAAGCCTGTGCGGGACTGTGAAACCCGGCCGAAACACGGCGTCGGTAAGTTCTTTCCCATCTCGCCAGAAGTCTCTTCCCTCGTGTGAAACACGTGTGATTAGGTGAGCCCGCCGCCAAGGGGAGCGGCACTTTCTTCTGTGGACTGGGCCCGTCTGGCGGCCTGGGGAGGCAGGGCATCACCATGCGATCTGTTCGCATGCGGATCCTCCTGACGCTGCTGGTTCTCGCGGTCGTCGGAGTGGGCGGCTGGCAATTACTGCCGTCGCAGGACAGCGGTGGAGCGACCATCAAGGTCGGCACCACGGACACCGTCACCTCGCTCGACCCGGCGGGCGCCTACGACGCCGGTTCGTGGGCGCTGTTCAGCAACGTCTTCCAGTCGCTGCTGACGTACCTGCCGGGCGGGGTCTCGCCGGTGCCGGACGCGGCGAAGAACTGTTCCTTCGTGAAGGGCAGTCTCACCACGTACACCTGCGAGCTGCGCGACGACCTCACCTTCGGCAACGGCGACAAGGTGACCGCCGAGGACGTGAAGTTCTCCTTCGACCGGGTCAAGAAGATCCACTCGGATGTCGGCCCGGCGTCCCTGTTCTCCACCCTGAAGTCGGTGGACGCCAGGAACCTGACCGTCACCTTCCACCTGTCGTCGCCGGACGCCACCTTCCCGTTCAAGGTGGCCACCGGAGCCGGCTCGATCGTCGACCACGCCCACTACCCGGCGGACGCGCTGCGTGTCGGCAGCCGCGTCGACGGCACCGGTCCGTACGAGCTGACGGCGTACACCAAGGGCAAGCAGGTCCTGCTGTCGCCCAACTCGCACTACAGGGGCGCCGTTTCGACCGGTTCCCCCGTCGAACTGCGCTACTACGCCGACCCCGACGCCCTGGAGAAGGCCTGGAAGGCCAAGGACATCGCGGCCGCGACGCGTCAGCTGCCGCCCGCGGTGCTGGCCGCCCTCGACACCAGCGACCCCGACCAGCGCGTCTACGAGGCCGAGGGCTCCGAGACCCGCAACCTGTACTTCAACACCCGCTCCGGCTCCCCGCTGCACGACACGGGCGTCCGCAGGGCGATGGCCTGGCTGATCGACCGCGACCAGCTGGCCGAGAGCGTGTACGACGGGACCGTCGAGCCGTTGTACTCGCTCATCCCGACCGGCATCACCGGCCACACCACCTCCTTCTTCGACAGCTACCCGGACCGGAACTCCGGCAAGGCGCGCAAGCTCCTGAAGTCGGCCGGCGTCAGCATCCCGGTGAAGTTCACCTACGGCTACGGCCTGGGCAGCGGCGCCGCGGCGGCCGAGGCCAAGGAGCTCAAGCGGCAGCTGGAGGCGAGCGGCCTGTTCGAGGTGGACGTCAAGGGTTACGAGTGGACCGACTTCCAGAAGCGCTGGGCCACCGGCAAACTCGACGCGTACGCCGTCGGCTGGGTCGCCGACTACCCCGACCCGGACACCTTCGCGGGCCCGCTGGTCGGCACCGGCTCCACCATGAACACCGGCTACAGCAGCAAGAGCGTCGACGGCTACATCGCCGGAAGCCGGCAGTTCGCCGACCGCAGCAGGGTCGCCGACGACTTCCGCAAACTCCAGCAGGACATCGCCGAGGACGTGCCGGCCGTCCCGCTGTGGCAGCGCAAGGAGTACGTCGTCACCGGCGCGGACATCGGTGGTGGCCAGTTCCTGGCGGACGGCAACGGGGTGTTCCGCCTCTGGAAACTCGACTGGATCTGAACCGGTCTCCCTCCCGGCTCGCGGGCCCGATCCCGTGAGCCGGGCACGCACCGTCCCTGAAGACCGAGCGGGCGTGAGTCCTCAGAGGCAGGCCTTCGGGCGGGCGGGCAGCGTCACCGTCACGGCGAGTCCCTCGCCCGGGGCCGTCCGCACGCTCACCTCCCCGCCGTGCGCCTGTACGACGCCCTGCACGATCGCCAGGCCGAGCCCGCTGCCCGCACCGCCGCCGGCCCGGAAGAAACGGTCGAAGACCCGCGCCGCGTCCTCCGGGGCCAGCCCCGGCCCCTCGTCCTCCACGGACAGCCGTACGACCCCGTCCACCCGCTCCACCCCGAGCCGCACCGGCACCTCGGCCGACGTGTGCGTGCGGACGTTGGCCACCAGATTGCCCAGCACCTGCCGCAGCCCCGACTCGTCGGCCCGCACCAGCACGGCCCCGTCGGCCTCGACGGTGACCGGCCGCCCGGGCTGCTGCGCGCGCAGGTCCTGCGCCGAGTCCCGCACCAGACGGCTCACGTCGACGCCCCGCAGCCGCAGTTCGGGCCGCTGGTCGAGGCGGGCCAGCAGCAGCAGTTCGTCCACCAGCCGGCCCATCCGGTCCACCTCACCGTTCATCCGGTCCCAGGCCCGCCGGCGCTCCTCGGGCTCGACCAGCATCCCCTGGTCGTACAGCTGGAGATAGCCGCGGATCGCGGAGAGCGGGGTGCGCAGTTCGTGCGAGGCGTCGGCCACGAAGCGACGCAGCTGCGCCGCGCTGCGCTCGCGCGTGCGGTACGCCGTCTCCACCTGGTGGAGCATGGAGTTCAGCGCGAGCCGCAGCTGTTCGACCTCCTGGGTGGGATGGTGGCTGGAGGGCACGCGCCGGGTCAGGTCGCCCTCGGCGATCGCCGACGACGTCTCCACCATGTCCTCCAGCGGCCGCAGCCGCCGCCGCACGCTGAACAGGGTCAGACAGGCGAGCAGGGCCAGCAGCAGCGTCCCCACCGCGAGATCGAGCTTCAGGGCCTTCGCTATGCCCCGGTGGAGGGCTTCGGTGGAGGTGGCCAGCAGGATGTACGTGCCGTCGGAGAGCCGGGTCGCCGTCACGCGGTAGGTGTCACCGTGCACGGTGACGTCGTGCGGGTCGGTGTCGGCGGTGAGGGCACGCGGGTCGTGCACCGCGTCCGCGAGGCCGCGCTGGGCGTCGGTGGGCGCGACGCCGAAGAGGGTGAGGGCCGTGCCCCGCCCGTCGACTGCGGTGAAGACCGAGTCCGGAGCCGGCCGCGCGTCCGTGCCCTGCGCGTCCGTGTCCTGGGGGGCGAAGCGGTCACTGACGACGCTCAGCACGGACAGCGAGTCGATCTGGCGCAGGGTGAGCCGGGCACTGCCGAGCGAGTCGCGCGTCTTCGTCAGCCCGGTGTCCACCTGGCCGAGCAGATAGTGCCGCATCCCCATCAGGCTGACGGCGGTCGCGACGACGACGCCGAGCGCGAGCAGCCCCACGTTCGCCGCCGTCAGCTTGGCGCGCAGGGAGTGGACGCCGTGCCGGTGGATCCGCTTCACGCCAGCCCGTATCCGACGCCCCGCCGCGTGGTGATCACCGGCGGTCCCAGGACGTCCAGCTTGCGCCGCAGATAGCTGATGTAGGTCTCGACGACCGTCGACTCCGGCGGGGTGTGCTCGTACTGCCAGACATGGCGCAGGAGTTGCTCCTTGGGCACGATCCGGCCGCCGTTGCGCACCAGGAAGCGCAGCAGGGCGTACTCGGTGGGGGTGAGCTCGACCGAGCGGCCCGCGCGGTGCACGCAGTACGTCGTCTCGTCGAGCTCCAGGTCGCCGTAGCGCAGCGGCGGCCGCTGTGCGAGGACGTCGGCCGGCCGGGTACGGCGCAGCACGGCGCTGACGCGGGCGACGACCACGTCGATGTCGAAAGGTTTGGTGATGTAGTCGTCGCCGAAGCCGAGGGCGCCGACGATCTCGGCCGGCGCGTCCCGCGCGGTGAGGAACACCAGCGCCAGGTCGGGCCTGCGCGCCCGCAGTTCACGCCCCAGCGCCCGGCCGTCGCCGTCCGGCAGCATCACGTCCAGCAGGGCCACGTCCGGCTTTGTGCGGTCGGCGAGGGCGAGTGCCTCGCGTACCGAGCCCGCCGTCATGACCTCGAAGCGGTGGTAGCGCAGGGCGATGGAGAGGACGTCCGCGATGCTCGGTTCGTCCTCCACGACCAGCACGGTGCCGGAAGCCGTCGTCATGCCCCCAGTATCGACGGGACCACCGGTGACCGGGCCGGTTCGCGCTTTGGAGTTCCTTGAGAGTCATGCGCGCCGCACGCCACGCACGCGTGGCGCCCCCGATGCTGTTGCGCAGGACCTGGGGGACCGACCGACGATCTGTTGAAGGAGATTGAGCGTGGCAGCATTGGCGCGCTGGTGCTATCGGCACCGGCTGGTGGTCCTGTTGCTCTGGGTGGGGGCGCTGTTCGGTCTGGGATTCTCGGCCTCGACGGCGGGCACGGACTACGCGAACGTCTTCTCCCTCCCCGACACGGACTCCAAGAAGGCGTACGACCTGATGGAGAAGGCGTTCCCGGCGAGCGCGGGCGACACCGACACGGTCGTGTGGAAGGTCGACGAGGGCTCGGTACGGGACCAGACCGTGCGGTCCCGGATCCAGCCCGTGCTCGACGGGATCGCGAAGATGAAGGGGGTCGGCGGGGTCGCCGGCCCGTACGCGGGGGACGCGGCGCGGATCAGCGGCGACGGGCGGATCGCCTACGCCCAGATCACCTTCACCGAGCAGGCGAACGCCGTACCGAAGGAACTCGTCCAGGACGTCGTCGACACCGCGCGGGCCGCCGGACGGGACGGCCTGGAGGTCGAGGTGGGCGGCCAGGCCGTCCAGCGGGTCCAGGAACCGCCCACCGGCCTCGCCGAGATGGTCGGCCTCGCGGCGGCGGCGGTCGTCCTGTTCCTGGCCTTCGGCTCGCTGTACGCGATGCTGCTGCCGCTCGCGGTGGCCGTCTTCGGCGTCGGCATGGGTCTGTTCTCGACCCAGCTGCTGAGCCACGTCACCGACATTCCGGACCTGGCCCCGCTGCTCTCCTCGCTGATCGGCCTCGGCGTCGGCATCGACTACGCCCTGTTCATCGTCACCCGGCACCGCAAGGGCGTGCTGCGCGGCCTGGACCCGGAGGAGTCGGCGGTCACCGCCCTCAACACGTCGGGCCGGGCCGTGCTGTTCGCGGGCGGCACGGTGTGCATCGCGCTCGCCGGCATGCTGGTGACGAACCTGCGCTTCCTGGACGGCGTCGTCATCGGCACCTCGGTGACCGTGGTCCTGAGCGTCCTCGCCGCGACGACCCTGCTGCCCGCGCTGCTCGGCTTCCTCGGCGCGCGCGTGCTGAGCCGTAAGCAGCGCCGCCTGCTGGCCGCGACGGGGCCGGAGCCCGAGAAGGCCGGCAGTCCCGCGGCCCGCTGGTCGATGGGCGTGCAGCGCCGTCCGCGCACGATCGCCGCGCTCGCGCTGGTCGTCATGGCCGTCCTCGCGCTCCCTGTGCTGTCGCTCCGCCTCGGCGCCACCGACCAGGGCAACGACGACGCCTCGACAACCACCCGGAAGGCCTACGACCTGCTCGCCGAGGGCTTCGGACCGGGCTTCAACGGCCCCCTCCAGGTGGTCGTGGACGGCGGTGACGCCACCGCCCTGACCCAGGGCATCAAGGACACGCCCGGCGTCGCCCAGGTGGCCGCGCTGCCACCCGCGCGCGGGGTCACGGTCATCCAGGTGGTGCCCACGACCTCGCCGCAGTCCGAGCAGACGGACACCCTGATCGACCGGCTGCGCGACGACGTCATCCCCGGGTCCGGGGCGCAGGCGCACGTGGGTGGCGTCACGGCGGTCTCCAAGGACTTCGCCACGGTCACCGGCGACCGCCTGCCCCTCTTCATCGCCACCATCATCGGCCTGGGCTTCCTGCTGCTCCTGGTCGCCTTCCGCTCCCTGGTGGTGCCGCTGACGGCCGCCGTGATGAACCTGGTGGCGGCCGCGGCCTCCTTCGGCGTGCTCGTGGCGGTCTTCCAGTGGGGCTGGGGCCTGGACCTGCTCGGCCTCGGCAAGGAGGGGCCGATCAACGCCTTCCTGCCCGTCATCATGCTGTCCCTGCTCTTCGGCCTGTCGATGGACTACCAGGTCTTCCTGGTCAGCCGGATGCACGAGGAGTGGGTGCACACCAGGGACAACGCGCGAGCGGTCCGCGTGGGCCTCGCGGAGACCAGCCGGGTCATCAACTCCGCCGCCCTGATCATGGTCTGCGTCTTCCTCGCCTTCGTGCTCAGCGGTGACTCGGGCGCGGCGATGGCGGGCGTCGGCCTGGCGGCCGCGGTCGCGCTGGACGCGTTCATCCTGCGTACGGCGCTGGTGCCGGCCGCGATGCACCTGCTCGGCGACTCCAACTGGTGGCTGCCCGGGTGGCTGGAGAAGCGGCTGCCGCATCTCGCGGTCGAGCCCAAGGAGGAGGCGGCGGGGACGGTCACGGCGGGCGGGGGACCGGCCTCGGTGGTCCACGGCTTCGTCCGGAACACGGCCGGCGACCCGGTCGAGGGCGCGACGGTCGCCCTGGTGTCGCGGGACGGCCGGGAAGCGGACCGGGTCACCTCCCTCGCCGACGGCTCGTACATCCTGTCCGTCCCGGCCCCGGGGACGTATCTGCTGTCGACGACGGCCGAGCCGCCCCTGCTGAAACGCGCCCGGCAGCTGACGGTCGCGGGAGAGCCCCTGGTGTACGACGTGGAGCTGGAGGAGGGCGCCGAGGTCGGCTGACTCACGCCTCGGCCGGACCCGGCCCGCTCATTCCTCGGCCGGGCCCGGCGGGCGCTTCTTCGCCGGGTCCGGGAGGGCGTTGGTCATGCCGGGCAGGAAGTCCGTGAACAGGTCGTGCACCTCGAGGACGAGCGGCCGCAGCACCCGGAACCGGGCCAGCGCCACACCCCGCGCGGTGAGGCGCGCGCCCCGCCCGGCCAGCCGGTAGCTGCGCTCGCGCCCCTCCGTACGGTCGTAGATCCAGTACATGACGAGGCCCATCTGGGAGAGCCACATCAACTCGGGCAGCACCTCACGCAGTTCCTCGGGCACCTTCGCCTTCGAACCGGCGAGCACCTCCTTGTGGACGGCGATGGCCTCCGCGCGCGCGTGCTCCGACTCGGCGGAGAAGGGGCTGAGCGGGCTGTCCGGGTCGGCGGCGTTCTTGAAGAACTGGACCGCGAACTCGTGGTACGGCTTGGCCACGTCCAGCCAGACCCGCAGCACCCCCGCCAGCCGGGCCTCCAGACCGGTCTCCCGCGCCAGGACGTCCCGGACGGCCTCCCGGTGCTCGGCGGCGAGCCGGTCGTAGAAGCCCTGGATCAGGTGCTCCTTGCCGGCGAAGTAGTAGTACGCGTTGCCGACCGAGACCCCGGCCTCCTGGGCGATGGCCCGCATCGTCGTCTTGTCGTAGCCGCGCTCCTGGAACAGCCGCATCGCCGTCTCCAGGATCAGCGCGCGGGTCTGCTCGGACTTGGACGCGGGGGCGGCCTCATGACGTCCGGTCGCGGAAGCGCCCTCATGGGGCTCGGTCGGGGAAGCGGCCTCGGCGGGACCGTCGTTGTTCGCGGGCACGTACCTGAGCCTAGCCAGTGGAGCAGGCGCCGTCGGCACAGGTGGGCGGGTTGTAGGCCCAGCCCAGCTGCGGGTCGTACGACCATCCGTCGCCACGGCGGTAGACACCCCCGCCCCATCCGGCGGCCTGCCCCTGTCCTTCGCGCCACTTGGCGGCGGCGAGCACGGCGCCCCGCGCGAGCTTCACCCCGGCGGGGGTGCTCAGCCGGTGGGACAGCGGACGGTACTCGCGCAGCGCCCAGAGGGTGACGATCCAGGCCGCGGCGCCCTGGTAGACCTGACCGGAGTCGCCGACGACGGTGATCTCGTCGAGGGTCGCGCGATGGTCGAGGCCGGGGAAGCGGGCGGCCGCCTCCGCCGACCCCGCCGGGACGAACTCCAGCGGCACCAGTTGCGCCTGCCGGCCCAGCCAGTCGCGCAGGAACCCGCACAGAGAGCATCCGGCGTCGTGGAGCACGGTGAGCCGGCGGACCGGGACGCGCGGGGCGTCCCGGTCGGCGGCGGCCCGAGCGGCGGCCATCGTGCTCACGCCCCGGTGGCGGGCGCCGAAGGGGCGGTCCAGCCCTGTGGGGCGACCGGCGGGACCTGCTCCCGCTCCATGATCCCGCGCCGCCGGATCCGGTTGAGCACGTACACGTTGGCCAGGTGCATCGCCCCCAGCACCAGCAGCACCACGCCCACCTTGGTCGACAGGGCCTCGAAGATGCCGCGGGTGTCCTCGATGGTGTCGTCGCCGCTCAGGTAGAGGGCGACGAAGCCGAGGTTGACGAGGTAGAAGCCAACCACCAGGAGGTGGTTCACGGCGTCGGCGAGCTTCTCGTTCCCCTGGAGCACGTCGGCGAGGAAGATCCGGCCGTTGTGGCTGAGGGTCCTGGCCACCCAGATGGTCAGACCGATGCTGATCACCAGGTAGACGACGTAGGCGATGACCGTGCGATCCATGTTCCCCACCATTCTTGAACGCGTTCAAAACGCTGTCATGGATGACTGTAGCGCTTGTTTTGAACACGTTCAACTGGGGGAGGGTCGTTGCCTCGCGGCCCTAACGCCTCGCCAGCTCGGGCCGCTTGAGGTAGTCCGTGAGCCCGAAGACGTTCCCCCACGGATCGGCGATCTCGACGGTCCAGCCGGTGGACGTGGAGAACGGTGGACCCAGGGGGGCGATGCCGGTCCCGGCGAGCCGCCGGGCCGCCGCCCGCGCGTCCGGCACCTCCAGCCAGACGCGCGGGGACGGCCAGGGCGGCGGCCGGTGCCCCAGGGCCTCCTCCTGCCGCAGCAGGATCCCAGGAGTCTCGCCCCCCACCTTCAGCAACACGATCCCGGCCTCGTCGAAGCGCAACCCCACCGTGAACCCGGCCCGTTCGTAGAAGTCGGCGGCCTCGCCGAGGTCGCCGACGGGCAGCAATACGTTGTCGAAGCCGAGCAGCTCGTAAGACTGGTCATCTGACATGCCGTCAGATTAGGTGTACGGGGCCCGAAAACCCGTCAAGAGCACCCCGGTCTCCGCGTGGCGGGTTTTCTGCTGCAAGATGTCCTGCACTCGTCCCACCTGCGGATGATCCGATCACCTGACTTCGGGGGAACACATCTTGTCCGAAACACCGCAGCAGCCCGAACAGCCCCAGCAGCCGTCTCAGCATCCCCAACAGCCGCCGCAGCAGCCGCCGCATCCCGGCTACGGATACCCCGCCGCGGGCCCCGGCGCCCCGTACGATGCGGGCCAGCCGGGCCAGCCGGGCCAGCCGGGCCAGCCGGGCCAGCCGGGCCAGCCCGGGCCCGGCCCCTACGGCTACCCCCAGCCCGGCCCGCCGCCGTACCCGGGCTACGCCCAGCCCGGTTATCCCGGCCCCGGCTATCCCAACCCCGGTTACATACCCCCCGGCACCTTCACCGGCGACCCCCAGGCCCCGTACGGGTACGACCCCTTGGGCCGCCCCTACTCCGAGAAGTCGAAGGTCGTCGCGGGCGTGCTCCAGCTCGCCCTGGGCAGCTTCGGCGTGGGCCGGTTCTACATGGGTGACGTCGGCATCGGCCTCGCCCAGCTGTTCACCTGTGGCGGCCTCGGCATCTGGGCACTGATCGACGGCATCATCCTGTTGGTCAGCGACGACAAGACCGACTCCGACGGGCGGATCCTGCGTGGCTGACGCGGAGCGCCTCTCCGCGAGGTGTTCGGCCGTGCTGCGGCATCCGGCGGCGGCGGCCCTCGCGGTCCTCGCCGCCGGCGCGGCGGGCTCCGCGTATCTCTACGTCACCGACCCGCACCAGCCCGGCCACTTGCTCCCGCAGTGCCCCTTCCGGTTCCTCACCGGTCAGCTCTGCCCCGCCTGCGGCGGCACCCGCATGGTGTACGACCTGATGCACGGCCACTTCACCCGGGCCTGGCTCGACAACCGCGTCCTGCTGCTCGCCTCGCCGTACGCGCTCACCCTCCTGGCCCGCTGGATGTGGGCGGGTCTGCACGGCCGCACCTGGCATCCGAGCCTCAGCCCGAGGGCGATGACGGTGGTCCTCGGTGTCGCGGTGTCATGGACCGTGGTTCGCAACGTAGTTGACGGATTTTGATCACGGATCAGGAACGATAGATCTTCTGTACTCCCTCTTTACCCTCTGTTTTATCTAGGCTCACCTGTCACAGGGGGAACGTCCTGGCATGGCCGAGCCGTGCGGGGACGTGGGTCGAGATCGGTCGACGTCGGTCGACGCGGGTGTCATTCGCGTCGCATCCCTCCTGCACTCCCTTTCGGAGCAGGCCGTCCCGGTCTCCCGCAGCACCTCAGGAGCAGTTCTCATGACCGTCCCCACCCCGCAGGCCCCCTACGGGGTCGACCCGCTGGGTCGTCCGTACTCCGACAAGTCCAAGATCGTCGCCGGTATCCTCCAGATCTTCCTGGGCGGCCTCGGCATCGGACGCTTCTACGTCGGCTCCGTCGGTGTGGGCGTCGCCCAGCTCCTCACCTGTGGTGGCCTCGGCATCTGGTCACTGGTCGACGGCATCCTGTTCCTCACCAGCAACGAGCGCACCGACAAGCAGGGTCGTGTCCTGCGCGGCTGACCCCGGCCCGGCAACGCGGCGAGGGCCCCGCTCCTGGTGGAGCGGGGCCCTCGCCGTGTCGCAGGGCTCGGAAGCCGACAGGCTCAGAAGCGGCGCGTGATGAGCGCCCGCTTCACCTCCTGGATCGCCTTCGTGACCTCGATGCCACGCGGGCAGGCGTCCGTGCAGTTGAACGTCGTGCGGCAGCGCCAGACGCCGTCCTTGTCGTTCAGGATCTCCAGGCGCTGCTCACCCGCCTCGTCGCGCGAGTCGAAGATGAAGCGGTGGGCGTTCACGATCGCCGCCGGGCCGAAGTACTGGCCGTCGTTCCAGAACACCGGGCAGGACGACGTGCAGGCCGCGCAGAGGATGCACTTCGTCGTGTCGTCGAACCGCTCACGGTCCTCGGCGGTCTGGAAACGCTCGCGCGTGGGCTCGTTCGTGTCCTTCGTGATGAGGAAGGGCATGACGTCCCGGTACGCCTGGAAGAACGGCTCCATGTCGACGACCAGGTCCTTCAGGACCGTCAGGCCCTTGATGGGCTCGACCGTGATCGGCTTCTCGGGGTTGATGTCCTTGATCAGCGTCTTGCACGCGAGGCGGTTCTTGCCGTTGATCCGCATCGCGTCCGAACCGCAGATGCCGTGGGCGCAGGAACGCCGGAAGGTCAGCGTGCCGTCGACGTCCCACTTGATCTTGTGGAGACCGTCGAGCACGCGCTCCTTCGGGTCGATCTCCAGCGTGAAGTCCTGCCAGACGGCCTCCGCCGAGACCTCCGGGTTGAACCGGCGGACCCGGAAGGTGACCGTGATGTACGGAGAGGCCGCGGACTCCGCCTCGACCTTGTCCAGAACGGGGGTTGCCATCAGTACTTACGCTCCATCGGCTGGTAGCGGGTCTGCACGACCGGCTTGTAGTCGAGACGGATGGACTCGGTGCCGTCGTCGCCCACCTCGCGGTACGCCATGGTGTGGCGCATGAAGTTGACGTCGTCGCGGTTCGGGTAGTCCTCGCGGTAGTGACCGCCGCGGGACTCCTTGCGCGCCAGCGCCGACACCGCCATGACCTCGGCCAGGTCGAGCAGGTTGCCCAGCTCGATGGCCTCCAGCAGGTCCGTGTTGAACCGCCTGCCCTTGTCCTGGATCGAGACGTTGCGGTAGCGCTCGCGCAGCTCGGCGAGCTTCTCGACCGCCGTCTTGATCGTCTGCTCCGTGCGGAACACCATGACGTTCGCGTCCATGGTCTCCTGGAGCTCGCGGCGCAGTTCCGCCACCCGCTCGGTGCCGGTGGACGCGCGCAGGTGCTCCACCTGGTCGATCACCTGCTGGGCGGGGTTCTCCGGCAGCTCGACGTACTCCGCCTTCTGCGAGTAGTCGGCGGCGGCGATGCCGGCCCGCTTGCCGAACACGTTGATGTCGAGCAGCGAGTTCGTGCCCAGCCGGTTGGCGCCGTGCACCGAGACACAGGCCACCTCGCCGGCCGCGTACAGGCCCGGGACGACCGTCGTGTTGTCGCTGAGGACCTCACCCTGGACGTTCGTCGGGATGCCGCCCATCGCGTAGTGCGCGGTGGGCTGGATCGGGATCGGGTCCGTGTACGGCTCGATGCCGAGGTAGGTGCGCGCGAACTCCGTGATGTCCGGGAGCTTCGCGTCGAGCTGCTCCGGCGGGAGGTGGGTGAGGTCGAGGTAGACGTGGTCGCCCTCGGGGCCGCAGCCGCGGCCTTCCCGGATCTCCGTGTAGATCGAGCGGGAGACGACGTCACGCGACGCCAGGTCCTTCATGACCGGCGCGTACTTCTCCATGAAGCGCTCGCCGTCCTTGTTGCGGAGGATGCCGCCCTCACCGCGGGCGCCCTCCGTCAGCAGGATGCCCATGCGCCAGATGCCGGTCGGGTGGAACTGGAAGAACTCCATGTCCTCCAGCGGCAGACCGCGGCGGTAGACCGCCGCCTGGCCGTCGCCCGTCAGCGTGTGCGCGTTCGACGTCACCTTGAAGAACTTGCCGGTGCCGCCGGAGGCGTAGATCACGGCCTTCGCCTGGAAGACGTGGATCTCGCCGGTGGCCAGCTCGTACGCGACCACGCCCGCCGACCGCTGCACGCCGTCGACCTCGGTGAGCAACTGGTCCAGGACGTAGAACTCGTTGAAGAACTCCACGCCCTCCTTGACGCAGTTCTGGTACAGCGTCTGGAGGATCATGTGACCGGTGCGGTCGGCCGCGTAGCAGGACCGGCGGACCGGGGCCTCGCCGTGGTTGCGGCTGTGACCGCCGAAGCGGCGCTGGTCGATCGTGCCGTCGGGCGTCCGGTTGAACGGCAGGCCCATCTTCTCCAGGTCGAGGACGGAGTCGATGGCCTCCTTCGCCAGGATCTCGGCGGCGTCCTGGTCGACCAGGTAGTCACCGCCCTTGACCGTGTCGAAGGTGTGCCACTCCCAGTTGTCCTCCTCCACGTTGGCCAGCGCGGCGGCCATGCCGCCCTGCGCGGCGCCCGTGTGGGAGCGGGTGGGGTAGAGCTTGGTCAGCACGGCGGTGCGGCTGCGCTTCGTCGACTCGATCGCGGCGCGCATACCGGCGCCACCTGCGCCGACGATGACGGTGTCGTACTTATGGATCTTCATGAGTGGTTCTCTCAGTCCCTCGGTCCCGTGCGCCTAGCGGATGTTCGGGTCGAAGGTGAAGATCACCAGCGTGCCCAGCAGGATGGTGAACACCGTGGCGGTGTAGAGCAGGCCCTTCAGCCACAGCCGGGTGTTCGCGCGCTCCGCGTAGTCGTTGATGACCGTCCGCAGGCCGTTCGCCCCGTGCAGCATCGCGAGCCACAGCATCAGCAGGTCCCAGACCTGCCAGAACGGGGAGGCCCAGCGACCGGCGACGAAGGCGAAACCGATCTTGGAGACACCGCCGTCCAGCACGAGCTGGATCAGCAGGTGGCCCAGGACCAGGACGACCAGCACGACGCCCGACAGGCGCATGAACAGCCAGGCGGCCATCTCGAAGTTGCCCCGGGTGGACTTCGGGGTCTTCCTGGTGCGCTTGCGCGGGGCCTCGATGAGGGGCGCCGGGTTGTCCACGTCGTAGAAGGGGCCGCCCTCGACGGGGCCGATCCCGGCTGCGGTGGTTTCAGTGGTGGCCATCGGTGTCAGCTCCCGAACAGTTCACGAGCGGCGTGGCCGAGGACGGGGTAGATCGCCCCGAGCATCAGCACCAGCCACAGGCCGACGACGCTCCAGAGCATCTGCTTCTGGTAGCGCGGGCCCTTCGACCAGAAGTCGACGGCGATGACGCGCAGGCCGTTGAGCGCGTGGAAGAGGATGGCGGCCACGAGGCCGTACTCCAGCAGCGCCACGATCGGCGTCTTGTAGGTGGCTACGACCTTGTCGTAGTCCTCGGGGGAGACACGCACGAGGGCGGTGTCCAGCACGTGGACGAACAGGAAGAAGAAGATGAGGACGCCGGTGACTCGATGAGCCACCCAGGACCACATTCCTTCCCGGCCGCGGTACAGCGTTCCAGCCGGCACGGAAGAACCCTCCGGGAGCGGGGATTGGAGCCTGCCGGCTTGGGTGTCGGACGGGCCCGGCCGGGTACGGTCCACCGGCCCCCAGCATCGTAGCCAGCCGTCGGCCCGGCGCTTACAGGGGGCCTACCGGTGTGATCAAAGTGGCACGCGTTTGGGTTAGCGTCCCCGGCTTTGGGGGTGGGTTGTGCGGTTATGTGCCCGGTGCGGGGGCGTTGTGGCTGGTCGCGCCCCGCGGGGCGGCGCGTATGTCACAGCCCCGCGCCCCTGAGCCGGCTCACCAGTCGTGCCTTTCCGAGGAGGCGGAGTTCCTCCGCCGCGACGACCCGTTCGTCCTCGGGATCGTTTGTCAATCGTGACCGGATGGCCTCCAGGACGTGGTCCAGGGACTCGTTCGGGGGGACGGACGACAGGCAGATGACGAACGCGTGTCCGAATCTGGCCTCGTAGGCCGCGTGCGCCGCGTTCAGCGCCGTGTGCGCCGCGCCGTACGCGTCCTCCGGCAGTGCGGGGAGGGACTCCGCCGCCAGCGCCTCCGCAAGATCGCCCGGGCTCAGGTCGTACGCGGCCTCGTCGGAGGCGGCCAGAAGGGCGTCGAGCGTCGGATAGGGGCGGTGATCGGCCACGCGCCGGGCCCAGCGCAGGCTGCGGAGACAGCCGAGGAGGGTGTGGTGGACCTCGTCGGCGGACGCGGTGTTGAAACCGTCCAGCAGCGGTGCGGGTGAGGTCCGGGTCTGCGCCGGTATGGCGAGACGGCCGGAGAGAGGGGAGAGAGGGTGCGCAGGCAGCGGAGATCCTCGCGTCACGTGTGGTGTGGCAGGGGATGCAGTGAAGGGTGTGTCGTCACGTTATCGAGAGTGGTCAGGACGTGTCCGACCGATGCCTGAATTTCACCCGGACGAGAGAGTTTCGGAATGTGTCGTGGACTCCGTCACGCCGGGCTCGACGCGCTTCGGGCGGCTGAGGGTCGTACGGTTGGCGGGGTGAGCAGGCACAGGCATCGGCGCCGGGCGCCGCAGAGGAAGCCGCAGCAGCAGGTGGTCACACGAGCACTGCTGGCGGGCGGGCTGGTCGCCGCGCTGGGCGCGGGCCTCGGCGTGTGGGCCTCGTCGGACGACGACGACACCACTCCCGCCGGATCGGCCGCCTCCCGGCAGGCCACCGCGGGGACGTCCGCCGCCGGCGACGGCGGCGCCTCCGCCGCCCGCGCGGTGAGCCCCACGCCCAGCCGCTCCTACGCCCTGTCCACCACCCCCCGCACCATCCCCGCCGTCCGCGCCCACACCCCGGCGCGCGGACCGGGCTGGAAGCCGCAGTCCACGCGCCGGGTGGTGGTGAGCGACGCAGGACTCGCCGACGAGGGGCGGCTGGTCGCCGGTGAGCTCGGGCTGACGTACGCCGGGGAGAGGAACGACGTACGCGCCGGGGACCTGCGACTGGCGCTCAACGACGACGAGGGCGCGAACCCGGAGTCGTACACCATGACCGTGCGCGGCGGGCGGGTCACCATCAGCGCGCCCACCGACACCGGCGTGTTCTACGGCACCCGCACCCTCAAGCAGGAGGTGCACGGCGGCGGTACCGCGCCGGAGGGCGTCGTGCGCGACCAGCCGGCCAAGCCGCAGCGCGGGTTCACGCTGGACATCGCGCGCAAGTACTTCAGCCCCGCCTGGATCGAGGACCGGGTGCGTGAGCTCGGCGACCTGAAGTACAACCAGCTCGGCCTGCACTTCTCGGACGACCAGGCCTTCCGGATCGAGTCCGACAGCCACCCGGAGATCGTCGCCCGACAGCACCTCACCAAGGCCGAGGTGAAGAAGATCGTCGACCTCGCGGCGAGCCGGCACATCACCGTCGTGCCCGAGATCGACTCGCCGGGGCACCTGGGCGCCGTCCTCGCCGCCCACCCCGAGCTGCAGCTGCGCAACGCGAGCGGGGTGGCGACCCGCGGGGCGATCGACATCTCCAAGGACGACTCCGCGAGCCTCCTCGACGACCTGCTGGACGAGTACGCCGACGTCTTCCCCGGCGCCTACTGGCATCTCGGCGGCGACGAGTACCAGGCACTGACGGTGTCCAGCCCGGCGGCCTTCTACCCCCAGCTCGCCGCCGCCGCGACGGCCCGGTACGGCTCCGGCGCGGGCGTCGCCGACCTCACCACCGGCTGGCTGAACGACCGCGCCGACGCCGTCCGGGCCCACGACCGGACCATGCGGGTGTGGAACGACGGGTTCTTCCGCGGCACGTCGGTCAAACCGGCCTCCGACCTCGTGGTCGCGTACTGGACGGGCAAGGAGATCGGGGCGCGCCCGCCGGTGGAGTACCTGAGCGCGGGGCGCAAGATGCTCAACTACAACGACGAGTACCTCTACTACGTCCTCGGTGAGCCGAACGACTTCGCCTATCCGACCGGACGGCGGATCTACCAGCAGTGGACCCCGCGGGTGCTGCGCGGCACGGCACCGGTCGCCGCGAAGTACGACGCCCAGATCCTCGGCGGCTCCCTCTCGGTGTGGTGCGACCTCGCTAACTCCCAGACGCAGGCCCAGGTCGCGGCCGGCATCCGGATGCCCCTGCGGGCCACCTCCCAGAAGCTGTGGGACGCGGGCACACCGCCGCTGACCTGGACCCAGTTCACGGCACTGGCGAACAGGCTCGGCTGATTTCCGCTGGACGTACGGCGTAGGTGAACCGTATGTTCCGCGTGCTGCCGCGCGTGAGGCTCAGGGGAGAGCCGGGCGCGGCCTTCACACGGACCCCGGGGGATCCTCATGCTGCGCTCACCTGTCACGCTCGCGCGGGCGGCTGCCGCCCTGCTCGGCCTCGTCATCGCCGCCGACCTGTTCGCCCTGTGGGCGGACTTCGTCACGTACGACGTCACGGGCGACATCGCCGACGGCGCGCTCGGGGAGTCGGCCCGGGCCCAGCGCGCGGACCGGCTCCTGGACTGGGCCGGATACGTCCAGACCGCGGCCCTGCTCGCCTGCGTCGTCGTGTTCCTGTGCTGGTTCCACCGGGTGCGGGTCAACGCCGAGGTGTTCCGGCCGGACGGACACAGCAAGTCGCGCGGCTGGGCGATCGGCGCCTGGTTCACCCCGGTCGTGAATCTCTGGTACCCGCGCCGGATCGCGCTGGACATCTGGGACGCCAGCAGCCCCGGCACCGCCTGGGACCGGCCCCGGCCGCACGGGCTGGTCAACGCCTGGTGGGCGATGTGGATCGTGTCGCTCCTGGCCGACCGGGCGAGTTCCCGGAAGCACGCCAGGGCCGGGACCGCCGGGACGGCCGAGGAGATCTACAGCGCCATGCCCCAGGTGATCTTCGCGGACCTGGCCGACCTCGTCGCGGCCGCCCTCGCGATCGCCTTCGTCCTGCGGCTGACCCGGATGCAGAACGAGAAGGCACTGCACGGACCGGGCCCGGTGGCGCCGTCGCCGGAGTTGGCCGAAAACCCTGCCCTGTGACACTCCTGGCCCGTCGCACGCAGTAAGGGGAAGTGCGGGCTCCGTAAGGTCGGTGCCCTGGCGAGGAGGCGTGGATGAGCCTGGTGGAACTGATCGCTCAGGCCGACGAACGCGGACTGGCCGCCAGCGGGCTGGCTTGTTTGGATCGGTGCGTACCGCTGCTCGGAGGTGACGACGAGATCCTGCGACCGTTGTGGGGCAACCTCACCGAGGACTCCGACGCCGCCGACTGGGGAGACCTGCTGCAACAGGCGCGCGGCAAGGTCGCGTCCGCGGCCGAGGAGGACGACGAGGCCAAACTGCTCGCCCGCCGGATGCTGGCCGCCGCCCCCGACGACCGCTCCGCCGCCGGGGTACGGCTCTGGGCCGACGCCTGCTCCGTCGCCTCGCTTCAGATCCACCGCCTCCTCGACCCGGCGAAGGACGCCTCCCCGCTCGACGCCCGCCGCGAGGGCCGTACCGAGGGCATGCCGCCCCTCGTCGCCGCCGAACTGCGTCGCCAGATCACGGTCCTGGAGGTGCTCTCCGGCCACGGCGCGGGCGGACTCCGCCGGGCCCTCGAGATATCGACAGAGGGGCGCCGGGTGCTGCGTGCGGTGGTCTCGCGGCGGGCTCGTGGACGTAAGTGAGCGGAGTGCGGGGGAAGTGGGTCGGTCCTGCACCGGTCTCGGAAAGGCCCCGGAAACGAGTGACGCCACCGCCGCCGACCTCGCTCTTCCCAGTGTGACGCGTAGGACGACCGACCACACCGCCCGGACCGCAGAGCCGGCCCCCCGTCCCACCGCCGCCGCCAAACCCGTGCGGTGGGCGGCGGAGGCGGTGGCCGCCGCGCCCGGCGCCGTCCGGCCCCACCTCGACCACTCACCGCAGAGCCTGTGGCGCGTCGACCGCATGATCGAGGAGCTGCGGCGCGAGGGCTCGCCGTACCCCGCTGTCGCGGATGCGCTGCGCGGCCTCGGCTCCTACGCCGGCGAGGTGATCGTCCGGCAGACCGGCGCCGAGTGGTGGGGCTCCGCGGGCGACCACTGGGTCCGCACCCCCGACGGCCGCCTCTGGGAACCGCTCGACGAGTCCCGCCGCTGCTTCGCCGGCCACGGCTCCCTGCGACTGTTGTGCCGGGACGCGATGCGGGGAGCCGGTCGTTAGGGCGCGGGGCCCGCTTCACGGCCTCGATGCCGGCGGAGCATGACGACTTCTTTCCTGGTGGGTGGTCATACGGTTCCTCAGCAGTCCGAGCGCGCGCTGTGACACTTCCGTGGAGTCCGACGCTGATGACCGTGGGGGCGTGGCCGCGTCCGGACCCGGGGTCCGACGGGGGAGTCGCGCGCCGGACGAACTCCGCACGAACGAGGACAGTCTTGGGCCAGGGAGGGGAACCCCGGCGCGCGCACGCGTACGACGGGGAACTGGGCGCGGCCGTGACGCGGGCCCAGGACGGTGACGAGGCCGCGTTCGCCGTGGCGTACCGGATCGTGCAGCCCGGACTGCTCGGCTACCTGCGCGGGATCGTCGGCGACGACGCCGAGGACGTGGCCTCCGACGCCTGGCTGGAGATAGCCCGGGACCTGGGGCGGTTCAAGGGCGACGGTGCCGGTTTCCGCGGCTGGACGGCGACCATCGCCCGGCACCGGGCTCTCGACCATCTGCGCCGGCTGCGGGTCAGGCCCCGGTCGGCGGTGCTGGACCAGGACGTCGTCCTCGACCTGCCCGGCCCGCACAGCACCCACGACCAGGCACTGGAGTCGCTCTCCACCGAACGCGCCCTTGAGCTGGTCCGCGGGCTGCCGCGCGACCAGGCGGAAGCGGTGCTGCTACGGGTGGTCGTGGGACTGGACGGACCCGCCGCCGCCCGCGTCCTCGGCAAGCGCCCCGGCGCCGTCCGTACGGCCGCGCACCGGGGCCTGAAGCGGCTGGCCCGCGAACTCGGCGACCAGGGCACCGGCGAGGGTGTGACGGATGGCGGCTCCCGGACGCTGGGGGAGTCGATATGAACGGCGGGGGCCGTACACCGTATGGATCAGTGACGGACGCGGCCACCAGGTCGGACGGCCTGATCGGACGGACGGGACAGAGGCGGAAACGGAATGGGTGAACGGCTGAACGACGGCGCGGGCCACAGCCGTCGGCGCGCGCGTCCTCCACACATTGCGGACGCCGCGGCCGACGTCGAAGCCCCTGCCACCGCCGACACCCCACGCACTGCGACACCCGCGCTGGAGGCCCTGCTCGTCCGGGCCCTGCGCGCCCGGGCCCCGCGCGGGACCGGCGACGGCGAGCGGCGGGCCGTCGCAGCCTTCCGGGCCGCCCGGGACGCGGGCGCGCACCAGGCCCGTACCCGGCGCCGGGACGACTGGCGGCCCCGGGCCCGGCGGCACACCGCCCGTTCGCTGAGGGCCACGCTCTCCGTGCTGGTCGCCGGCCTCGCGCTGGGCGGGGTCGCCTTCGCCGCCGTCGGCTCCGCCGGTGACGGCCATGCCGACGCCGCGGGCCGCCCCGAAGGGTCGGCGACCGCGTCCCGGGCCCGGTCCACCGGCGCCTCCGCGAGCCCGCCGCCGACCGTCCCCGCCGACCGGGACCGTCCCCTGGGCGCCAAGGACACCGAGGCCCACTGCCGTGCCTACGAGAAGGTTCACGGGCGGGGCAGGGCGATGGACTCCACGGCCTGGCAGCGGCTCGTCACGGCGGCGGGCGGCGAGGGGAACGTCGCGGCGTACTGCGCGGCGCGGGACGGACTGAACGTCGAGAAGTCCGCGAAGGCCGGCAGGACAGCCAAGGCACAGAAGTCCGCGAAGGCCGACAAGTCCGCGAAGGCGCAGAAAACCGCGAAGGCCGACAAGTCCGCGAAGGCGCAGAAAACCGCGAAGGCCGACAAGTCCGCGAAGGCGCAGAAGACCGCGAACGCCGGCAGGAGTCCGAAAGCCGGTGGGACAGCCGACCCCGACACGGCCCCCGAGGCAGCGAAGTCCCCGCAGGCGGAGGAGATCCGGAAGGCCGCCAAGGCCCACTAGACCGTCGGCGCCGACGCCACCGTCGAGGCCGGAAAGACCGGCAAGGCAGCCGAGAGCGGGGCCGATGGCGGGGCCGGGAAGACCGGCAAGGCCGCCGGGAGCGGGGCCGATGGCGGGGTAAACGGTTGCCGCCAAGGCAACGGCCGGGGCCGCCACCCCCCACAGGAGAGGCCCCGGCCGTCGCGCGGCACGGGCCGCGCGGCGGCCCGTACTCCCTACAGCGCCATGAGTGCGTTTTCTGTCACACCCCCGGCGCATCCCCTCGCGTCACGAGTTAGTTGCATGTTCTACGGACATGGACGTGCGGCTGTTTCAGGTCGTAACGTGCCTTTCGCGCCGGACGGCCAAGCGGCAGACCACCGCAACGACCTGCGGTCCACGGACCGCGAACCATCGACCGAGGAACCACGACGTGGGGGACGACGCGGAGCTGACAGCCGCGGTGCTCGCGGCACAGAACGGGGACGAGACCGCGTTCCGTACTGTGTACCGCGCGGTGCACCCGCGGCTGCTCGGGTACGTACGGACGCTGGTCGGCGACCTCGACGCCGAGGACGTGTCCTCCGAGGCCTGGCTCCAGATAGCCCGGGACCTGGAGCGGTTCAGCGGCGACGCGGACCGCTTCCGCGGCTGGGCCGCCCGGATCGCCCGCAACCGCGCCCTGGACCACATCCGCATGCGCGGGCGGCGCCCGGCGACCGTCGGCGACGAGACCGAGCTGACCGGCCGGGCCGCCGAGTCCGACACCGCGGGGGAAGCCATCGAGGCGCTGGCCACCGGCCGCACCCTCGGCCTCATCGCCCGGCTGCCGCAGGACCAGGCCGAGGCCGTCGTCCTGCGGGTCGTCATGGGACTGGACGCCAAGACGGCCGCCGAGACGCTCGGCAAGAGACCCGGCGCCGTGCGGACGGCCGCCCACCGCGGTCTGAAGAAGCTCGCCGAACTGCTCGGCGAGGATCCGGAGACGGCCGGCGTGCTCGACGCACTGCCGCCGCAGCGCGAACCGCGCTCGCGTGCGGTGACGTCCGCGGGTGTGACGCATACGCGCGCGCGGACGCAGAAGGACATGTGATGGCCGACAAGCAGGACAGGTGGCTCGACCGCGAAACGGCGGAGCGTCTGCTGCGCGGAGAGTCACCGGACAACGCTGTCGACGGCCCGGCCGGGGAAGAGGCCGAACGGCTCTCCAGGACCCTCGACGCGCTCTCCGCGCTGGCCGCCGAACCCCTGCCCGGCGACGACGAACTCCCCGGCGAGGCCGCGGCCCTGGCCGCCTTCCGCAAGACCCACGCGGACCGTGCCGACCTCGCCCGCCGTGCCGGTCCCGTCGGCCGCGCCGACTCCGCCCCGGGTGCCGCCGGACCGGCCGGACTCTCCGGACTCGCCGGTGGGACCACGGCCGCCGCCGGTCGGCCCCGTGCCGTGCACGCCGACGACGCCGGGCTGGTGCGCATCGGCGGCCGGATCCCGGAGGCCGGCGGCCGCAGCCGTTGGAGCCGGCCCGCCCGTCTGGGCCTGGCCGCCGCGCTGGCCGCCGGGATGGTGGGTGGGATCGCGGCCGGGACGGGAGTCCTGCCGAGCCCGTTCGACGGCACCGGACCGGCCCGCCCCGTGGCATCCGTCCCGGCGGCCGTGCCGCCGGACGAGCACTCGCTCGCCTCACCCTCGCCGGACGCCCCGGGCGGCGACTCGGGCCCGGCGGCACCGGACGGCGGCACGGACGGCACCGGCCGTGAGGGCGTGGGCAAGGGGAACACCGGCGACGACGCCTCGGCCGCGCCGGGCGCCCGCGGCACCTGGCCGGCCGGCGTGACCTCGTCCTGCCGCGATCTGAGCGCCGGCCGGACCCTGGACACCGAGCGCCGCCGGACCCTGGAGCACCTCGCGGGCGGCCCGACGCGCGTGCCGAAGTACTGCGCGGGCGTCCTCGGCGGGACCCCCGCAGGTAACCCCCACGGCGACGACCGCACCTCGAACGGCACGGCCGGCCGGAACAGCGGGAACAGCGGGAACAGCGGGAACAGCGGGAACAGCGGGAACAGCGGGAACGGCGGGAACAGCGGGAACGGCGGGAACGGCGGACAGAACCAGGACGACCGCGGTAGTCACGGCGGCGGCTCGGGCGACAAGAGCGGTTCCGGCGGTGGTTCCGATGACGACGACGATGACGGTGGCCGTGATCGTGACGGCCACGGTGGCGGCCATGGCGGCGGCCATGGCGGCGGTGGCGGTGGCCATGGCCATGGCGGTGACGGCCGTCAGGGCATCGGGTCCGGTCGATCGGGCGGCGGCTCCGTCAGGCAGGGCCACCCGGGTGGCTCCGGCGGCCACGGCCACTCCGGCGGGTCGGCCGCCAGCTCGTCCTCCCACCACCGCTGACCTGCGGCTTCGCGAATCGCGAAAACTTTCTTCGCGAGGGGTGTGACGTTTTTGGCGGCCGGGGCGCAGTAACAAGTGAGCCGACTGGTCATCGGCCCTTGCATCGAGCCGGGGGTTCCCCCCGTACCTTCGGCTCGTGCGCTCGGCGCGGGCGGGACACGTTCCCCCGGTCCCGCTCGCGCCCCAAACACCTCACCCGGCTCACCGGGCTCGCCAGGACACGACGACCGTGTCGCCGTTCCTCACCTGCGCGAAGAGACCCGCGATCGCCGCCTCGTCCGGTACGTTCACGCCTCCGTGCGAGGCCCCGCGCAGTCGCGCGCGGTGAAGTCTGCCGACACGTTCTCCCGGGTCGGACGGCGATCGGTCTCCGCATCCGCATGCCTGGGATGTTCGGATGTCCCCCCCCGGATGACGCCGGGCGAACGGACCGGCATGGTGGTGACCGGGACCGCCGTCACTCCAGCGCCGTCACTCTGTGAGGAAGGTCAAAGCGCGGCACTCTCCACCGGGTCCTCGAGCGCCGCTACAGTCCGTCGAAAGGTCGGACCGTACTGGCGAGTAACCGGCCAGTATGACGAGTGACGGTTAGTGGCTCGATCAGTCGAAGCAACGGGCATTGCTCAGCGGGAGGCATCACACCAATGGCGCGTGAGTCGGAGTCCGGACTGCCCATCGAGCCGGTGTACGGGCCGGATGACCTGGCGGGCTGGGACCCGGCCGAGCAGCTGGGCGAGCCGGGGAAGTACCCCTTCACCCGGGGCGTCTATCCGTCGATGTACACCGGCCGTCCCTGGACGATGCGTCAGTACGCCGGGTTCGGCACGGCGGTGGAGTCCAACGCCCGCTACAAGCAGCTGATCGCCAACGGCACGATGGGCCTGTCGGTCGCCTTCGACCTGCCGACCCAGATGGGCCACGACTCCGACGCGCCGATCGCGAGCGGCGAGGTCGGCAAGGTGGGCGTGGCGATCGACTCGGTCGACGACATGCGGGTGCTGTTCGGCGGGATCCCGCTGGACAAGGTGTCGACGTCGATGACGATCAACGCCCCGGCGGCGCTGCTGCTGCTGATGTACCAGCTGGTCGGCGAGGAGCAGGGCGTGGCGGCCGGCCAGCTGACCGGCACGATCCAGAACGACGTGCTGAAGGAGTACATCGCGCGGGGGACGTACATCTTCCCGCCGAAGCCGTCGCTCCGTCTGATCGCCGACATCTTCAAGTACTGCCGTGCCGAGATCCCGAAGTGGAACACCATCTCGATCTCCGGCTACCACATGGCCGAGGCGGGCGCGTCCCCGGCGCAGGAGATCGCCTTCACCCTGGCCGACGGCATCGAGTACGTGCGTACGGCGGTGGCGGCGGGCATGGACGTGGACGACTTCGCGCCCCGCCTGTCCTTCTTCTTCGTGGCCCGCACGACGATCCTGGAGGAGGTCGCGAAGTTCCGCGCGGCGCGCCGGATCTGGGCGCGGGTGATGCGGGAGGAGTTCGGCGCGAAGAACCCCAAGTCGCTGATGCTGCGCTTCCACACGCAGACGGCGGGCGTCCAGCTGACGGCCCAGCAGCCGGAGGTGAACCTGGTCCGGGTCGCCGTCCAGGGCCTGGCGGCGGTCCTCGGCGGCACGCAGTCGCTGCACACGAACTCCTTCGACGAGGCCATCGCGCTGCCCACGGACAAGAGCGCGCGCCTGGCCCTGCGCACCCAGCAGGTGCTCGCCTACGAGACCGACGTGACGGCGACGGTCGACCCCTTCGCGGGCTCCTACGTCGTGGAGAAGATGACCGACGACGTCGAGGCGGCGGCCGTCGGGCTGATGAAGAAGGTCGAGGACCTCGGCGGCGCGGTATCGGCCATCGAGCACGGCTTCCAGAAGAGCGAGATCGAGCGGTCCGCCTACCGGATCGCCCAGGAGACCGACTCCGGCGAGCGGGTCGTGGTCGGCGTCAACCGCTACCAGCTCGACACGGAGGAGCCCTACGAGCCGCTCCGCGTCGACCCGGCCATCGAGGCCCAGCAGGCCGAACGCCTCGCGAAGCTGCGGACCGAGCGCGACCAGGCGGCGGTGGACTCGGCCCTGGACGCCCTGAAGAAGGCGGCGGAGGGCGAGGACAACGTCCTGTACCCGATGAAGGACGCGCTGCGGGCCCGGGCGACGGTGGGCGAGGTGTGCAACGCCCTCCGGGGGATCTGGGGGACCTACGTGCCGTCGGATGCGTTCTGAGCTGGGTGATTCCTTCTCCAGCTGTCCGTGGACACCCTCCTCGACGGTGACGGCCAGGACCCGTCCTGGCCGGGGCCGGACCGCGCCCGGTAGGCCCCGAGGCCGTCCGCCGTGTCGCCCGCCCAGCCCACGTAGCCGTCCGGGCGGACCAGGAACACGCCGTCCTCCACCATCGCCAGGGAGCTGGACGTCAAGCAGGCCCTGCTGGAAGAGATGGCGACCGAGATGTACCGGCGGATGGCCGCGGGCATCGCACTCGATCCCGCGGACAGCCGGCAGGAACGGCTGCGCAGGACCGACCACGGGCTGCGCGCGGGCCTCCTCGCCCACCGCGACGGCGCCAAGGTCTTCAGCGGCTCACGCTTCACCGGCACCGACCACGCCGTGCGGATGGAGGAGAACCTGCGGCTGTTCACGGCCGCCGGGTTCACCCTCGCCGACGCCGTACGCGCCTCCTCGACCACGTTCGCGTACACCGTCGGGTTCGTCGCCGAGGAGCAGGGCGTACAGCCGCTGCCGAGTGAGCGGCGCGAGGGCTTCGAGGTCGGGGAACCCGCCCGGCTGCTCGAAGGGTTCCCGCTGTCGGCGAAGGCGGGCGCGGAGATCTTCGAGGACTACGACCGGCAGTTCGAGGAGGGCTTCGAGATCATCGTGACCGGGATCTCCGCGCGCTACGGGATCCGGTAGCCGAGGGCCCGACGGCTCTCCGGAGCCCGGGCGGGCGGCGGCCGCGGCGGTCGCAGCGTCTGTCGATTCACCGCATTGCACCACTCATCGCGCGTTGGGGCCGCGTTCACATCGCGCCCCTACGTTCGCCGAATGCCTGACATATCCAGCCGGGTGCAGGAGTCCCACGTGCCCCGTCAGCGCGGTGGCGCCGCGCTCGTCTCCTATGTGCTGCCCGTCTTCGACGAACAGGACGGGATTCGCCACTTCCACGAGGAACTCGTCGCGGCACTCGGTGAACGTCCCGAGTTCGCCTATGAGTTGGTGTACGTCAACGACGGCTCCGCCGACGGCACGCCGGACATCCTGGAAGACATCGCGAAGAACGACCCGCGTGTCCGGGTCGTCGACTTCGCGCGCAACTTCGGGCACCAGATGGCCATCACGGCCGGTATCGACGAGGCCCGCGGCGATGCCGTGATCGTCATGGACACCGACCTCCAGGACCCGCCGAAGGTCAGTCTCCAGCTGATCGACGCCTGGCGGGACGGTGCGGAGATCGTGCACGCGCGACGGCGCAGCCGGCAGGACACGCTCTTCAAGCGGGCCACCGCGCACGCCTACTACCGGCTCCTGCGGTCCTCCACCGAGGTGGACATCCCGCTGGACACCGGCGACTTCCGGCTCATGGACCGACGCGCCGCCGACGAGCTGCGCCGCTTCAGGGAGCGCAGCCGGTTCGTGCGGGGCATGGTCGCCTCGATCGGCTTCCGGCAGAGCGAGGTGCACTTCGACCGCGACGAACGGTTCGCCGGAGAGACGAAGTACCCGCTGCGCAAGATGGCGCGGCTCGCCATCGACGGGCTGACCGGCTTCTCCACCGCGCCCCTGCGGATGATCACCAAGCTGGGCTTCGCGGTGCTCGTGCTCTCCCTCGTCGGCATCTGCTACGCGCTCGCCATGAAGGTGCTGCGGCCCGAGATCACCGTCTCCGGCTGGACGATGCTGATGGTCGTCGTGCTGTTCATGGGCGGAGTGCAGATGCTGTCGCTCGGCGTGCTGGGCAGCTATGTCGGCCGTACGTACAACGAGGTGCAGGGCCGGCCCCTGTACACCGTGCGGCAGGTCATCTCGCACGACCCGGAGGCCGCCGGCGGCGACGGCACCGGCCATGGCCGCTGAGGGCGTGGTGCGCGCCGACTCCCGCACGGGCACCGACGCCGCCTCCCCGGCGGGCACCGACACCCCGACGGGCACCGGCTCCCGGGCGGGCGGCGGCACCCAGGTCGGCACCGACGATGGGGCAGGCGGCGGCACCGCGCGGGGCGCCGGCGGCCGCACCCGCGACCTCCGGCAGCTGATCACGTACGCGCTGGTCGGCGGCAGCGGGGTGCTGCTCGACATGGGTGCGTTCCTGCTGCTCTACAACGTGGCCGGACTGCACGAGCAGGTGGCCAACGTGCTCTCCACCAGCCTCGGCATCACCAACAACTTCGTCCTGAACGCTCTGTTCACCTTCGGCAGGCGCGACCGCCTGCTGCTGCGCTATCTGCGCTTCTACGCCGTCGGCCTGACCGGCATCGCCGTGACGTTCGTGCTGCTCGCGGTGTTCTCCCGGGGGCTCGGCATCGACCCGAACCTCGTGAAGGCCGGCTCGCTGCCGCTGGTGCTGGTCTTCCAGTTCGCGCTCAACAGAAAGTGGAGCTTCGCATGAATCTCGGCGTCATCGGCGCGGGAGCGACCGGCCTCACCGCCGCGTACGACGCGGTCAAGCAGGGCCACGCGGTCACCGTCCTGGAGGCGGCCGACGAACTCGGCGGGCTCGCCGCGTCGATCTCCGTCGGGGGAGTGCCGCTGGAGCGCTACTACCACCACATCTTCCGCAGCGACCGCCAGATGATCGAGCTCATCGAGGAGCTGGGCCTCGGCGGCGACCTGCGCTTCCACAAGACCACCACCGGTGTGCACCGGGGTGGGCGGACGCATCCCTTCAGCACACCGCTGGAGATGCTGACCTCCCCGCTGTACGGCCTGCCCGCCGGTGTCCGCTTCGGGCTGTCCTCGGCATGGCTGAAGGTCGTGCGCGACGGGGAACGGTTCACCGACCGCACCGCGCTGAGCTGGCTCCGTAAGTGGGCTGGGCGGCGCGCCACCGAGGCCGTCTGGGAGCCGCTGCTGCGCGGGAAGTTCGGCGACCGCGCCGACCAGGTGTCCATGGCCTGGCTGTGGGCGCGTGTGCACTGCCGCACCTTCGAACTCGGCTACCTGGACGGCGGGTTCGACCGGGTCTACGCGACCCTCGCCGACCGCGTCGCCGAGCGCGGCGGCAAGGTCGAGTTCGGCAAGCGGATGGAGACGATCCGCCAGGACGGCGACGACGGGCCGGTCACCGTGCGCACCGCCGACGGCGCCTCGTACACCTTCGACCAGCTGATCGTCACCACTCCGCAGCCCACCTTCGCCAAGGCCGCCGACGCGCCGGCCGACGACGCCGTCCGGCGCAACCAGTACCTGGGCGCGACCTGCTTCGTCCTGGAGCTGGACCGCAGCGCCGTCCCGTACTACTGGCTGAACATCAACGAGCCAGAGTTCCCCTTCCTCGCGGTCGTCGAGCACACGCAGATGATCGACCCGGCGCAGTACGGGGGCCGTCACATCCTCTACGTGGGCAACTACGTCGAGCGGGACGACTGGCGCTTCACCACCGATCCGGCCGAGCTGCTGGAGCGGTATCTGCCGTGGCTCAAGCGGCTGAACCCGGAGTTCGACCGCACCTGGATCCAGGACTGGCACTTCTCCCGGGCGCCCTTCGCCCAGCCCGTGGTCACGCCCGGGTACAAGGCGCTGATCCCCGGGCACCGGACCCACCTCAGCCGGGTGACGCTCGCGACGATGGCGCAGATCTACCCGCAGGACCGGGGGCAGAGCTACTCGGTGGAGCTGGGCCACAAGGCGGCACGCATCGCGGGCGTGGCCTGACCGGGCGCGCTCTGACCGGGCGTGCTCTGACCGGGCGTGGCCTGACCGGGCGTGGCGAACGCGCCCCAACAGCACAAACCCCAACAGCACAAACCCCAACAGCACAAACCCCAACAGCACAGGCCCCGGCGGAGGAGTTCACCGCCGGGGCCTTTCGCGTGGGCAGTGCCTGCCTCAGCGGCGTGCCGTGCACACCACGAGCTGCTGTCCCTCCGGCTTGGGACAGTCGTACGCCGCGCGGATGTCGGCGGCGATCCGCGGGTCGATCACGCCCAGCGACAGCCAGCTGGGCTGGTAGACGGCGTAGGCGGCCGGGTGCTCCTGCGTGATGCAGCGCACGTTCTCCCGGGTCGACTCGAGCGAGGGCACCTCGGTGAGCTGCCTGGGCACGTTGAAGAAGGTGGGGAAGGGGTACCGGCAGCCGGTCGGGTGGCCGATGTAGTACGCCTGCTGGCCGAAGGTCAGGTACAACACGGGTACCCCGGACGGGAGTCGGGCGTCCACCTGCTCGGCCGCCGTCCGCGCCGACCGGGCCTGCACCTTGAGCTCGGCGTTGGTCGTGACGATGTTCCCCCCGATCACCCGGACCCCGGCCGTGGGCCACACGGTCGCGGCCAGGCACACGACGAGCGCGAGGACCGGCAGGGCGACCGGGACACGGCCGGCGCGCGGACGCGGTGCCCGTACCCGCGACAGGTCCACCACGCCGGAGAGGAGGGCCGCCGCCGAGGCGAGCCACGCGACGACCGTCGTGTCGACGTCCGCGCGGACGAAGGCGAGCAGCGGGGCCAGCGCGCCGTACAGGAGGGCGAGCACGGTGAGGCACAGCGGGGGCCTGCCGTGGACGCCGTACCAGCGGCCGATCGCGAGGCCGGTCAGGGCCGCGGCCACCACCGGCAGGCTCTCGCCGTGGTAGGCGAACCAGTTGCCCTGGTAGACCACGACGGCCAGGCCGACGACGAGGAGCAGCAGGGTGACGAGCACGGCCTCGACGCGCTGCCGGCGCGACGGGAGGGTGGCAGCGAACAGCAGCAGTGCGCCGGGCAGCAGCGCGAGCACCGGCGTCAGCGCGGTCCGGTCGCCCAGGTAGTCGGCGGTCCGCGGCAGCAGGTCCGGGAGGACGACCGGGCCGTTGCCCAGCGCGTGCGCGTTGATGTACGGCATGTCGCGCAGCCACTGGAGTTCGCGCGAGCCCGACCAGGCGCTGAGCGCGAACAGCAGGCCGGTGCCGACGGCCGTCGCGGCGGCGAGCAGCAGCCCCCGTACGCGGTCCACGGCGAAGACCACGAGGAGCGCCATCGCGGCGGTGCCCGCGGTGGAGTACTTCATCAGCACGGCGAGGCCGAGCGGCAGGGCGGCCAGCGCGGCGGCCTGCGGGCGGCTGCGGACCCCGAGCGCGGCGGCGACGGCGACCGTCGCGAAGACGATCGCGAACCACTCCGGCTGCAGATAGTCGATGACGGGCGCGAAGGCCAGGGTGAGGGCGGTCAGGCCGGCGACGAGCATCGCGTCCCGCTCGGGCAGGCGCCGGCGCAGGGCCCGGTGCAGCAGCAGACCGGCGGCCGCGCACAGGGCGATGCCGATCAGCCGCATGAGAGCTTCGCGCACCGCGTTCGGTCCACCGGTGACGGAGTCGAGACCGTAAAGCAACCAGCGGTAGAAGAAGGGCCGGTGGGCGAATATCTCGGAGGGGGAAAGCCCGTCCGCGCCCGTCGTCCGCAGGGCGGCGAGTACATAACGGATGTCGAGAAAGACGCCGGCCGTGAGGGTGGTGTAGATCAGCAGTGCGGCGGTGGTGATGGCGGTGGTCCACCCCGCGGGAGAGATGAGGCGCAGCCGACGGGATGCCGGTCCTGGCCGGCTCTGCCCGCCCTGCGCGGCGGGCGGAGGTGAGGTGGATATATCGGTCACGTGCGCGAACGTAGCACCGAATTCAGCGAGAATAGGGGGCGGTGGAAAGGGCGGGGAACGGGCTCACCAGTTCTTCATCTGTCATTCTCCGGCCCGATCCGGATGTCACTCCGAATTCACCTGAGTTTCGGTGACGGGACATCGGACGCCGATCCGATTTTCTTAGGATCACTTGACTTCCCGCTGAGAATCCAGGTGCGCACACGTGGCCAACACACCGACCCTGTCCGTCGTCGTCCCTTGCTACAACATCGAGTCCTATCTGCCCGAGACCGTGACCAGCCTGGTCAACAATGCGCGGGACGACTTCGAGTTCATCTTCGTCGAGGACAGATCCACCAGGGACAGGACCTACGAGGCGCTCCTCGCCCTGACGGAGCGGCTCGGGAACAGCCGGGTCGTCCGGCACGAGCGCAACGGCGGACTGGCGACCGCGCGCAACACCGGCATCGACGTCGCGGAAGGCCGCTACCTCACCTTCCTCGACGGTGACGACTGGCTGGCACCGGGCTACCTGTCCCGGCTGGTGGACGTGATCGAGCGGTTCGACGCCGACTTCGTACGCACCGACCATGTGCAGGTCACGGGAGTCGAGCGGGCCGTTCACCGGGCGCCCGAGGGCCGCCGCCACACGCCGCTCGACCCGCGCACCTCCATCCTCCCCGTGGACGACACCACGATGGTCGACTACCCGTACGCCTGGGCCGGGATCTATCACCGCCGGCTGCTCGACCGGGGCATGCTCCGCTTCCACGACGGGCTGCGCACCGCCGAGGACCGGCCGTGGATCTGGGACCTGCACCGCAGGGCGGAGTCCTACGTCGTCGCCAGCCTGCACGGGGTCTTCTACCGCCGGGGCATCGCCAGTTCGCTCACCCAGATCGGCGACGTGCGCCAACTGGACTTCTTCCGCGCCTTCGACCTCGTCCTCGCCGAGCTCGCCGAGGACCCCGAGGCCGGCCGGCTGCGCGCGAAGGCGCTGCGCAACTTCTGTGTCGTCATCGCCCACCAGCTGCTCGACCGGCGCCGGTTCGAGCGCAGCGTGGCCACGAGGCTGAAGCGGCTGGCCGCCGAGTCGCTGGGCGCGATGAGCGAGGAGGAACTGAGCGAGGCGGTGGTGGGGATGGGCGAGGAACGCGTACACGTACTGCGCCGGGTGCGCGGTGGCATGAAGGGCGTGGCGGCATGATCCAGATATTCTGCTCGGCCACCCAGTACGCGGCCGCGACCGTCACCGCCGCGGTCCGCGCCGGGCAGTTCGGCCCGCGCGAGGGCGTCCGCCGCATCCTCGTCGTCAGCAACACCGCCGCCGTACCGGAGGTCGGCACCCCGCTGGACCGGATGGCCGGCTTCGAGAAGCTGCGCCCCGAGTTCGACCAGGTGTACTCCTGGAACGAGTTCATCTCCCCGCACCACCCGGCCGGCTGGTCACCGCGCTCCCAGGACACCGGGCTCTGGGAGAAGGCCGTACGCCTCGCCTGGGACCTGGGCGACGAACACGTCGAGGTCGCCTGCGAGTCCATCCAGGCCAACCCCTCACGCGCGATCGCCGACATCTTCGCGGACAGCCCGATCCACGTCTACGCGGACGGTCTGATGAGCTACGGCCCCACCCGCAACCGCATCCCGCACGGTCTGAGCAGCCGCATCGCGCGCGTGCTCCACCTCGACCTGGTGCCGGGTCTGCGGCCGATGCTCCTGTCCGAGTACGGCGTCCGGCCGGAGGCGGTGCCGGGGGAGGCGATGGTCGACGTCCTCGCGCAGATCGGCGAGTCCGGCGCCGGCCTCCTCGCCGAACGTCTCCCCGCCGGCCACCCGGCCACCGCCGTACTCCTCGGCCAGTACCTCTCCGCGATCGACCTGATCACCCAGGACGAGGAGGAGCGGCTGCACATCCGCATGCTGCGTGCCGCCGCCCGGGCGGGTCACGAGGACGTGCTGTTCAAGCCGCACCCGAGCGCGCCCGCCGTCTACAGCGAGTCCCTGGAGGCGGCCGCCGGGGAACTCGGCGTGCGGCTCACCGTGCTGAACGAACCGATCCTCGCCGAGACGGTGTTCGCCTTCCTGAAGCCGAAGCTCGTCATCGGCTGCTTCTCCACGGCGCTGATGACCGCCGCCGCCTTCTACGGCATCCCCGTCGCCCGCGTCGGCACGGACCTGCTCCTGGACCGCATCACGCCGTACGAGAACAGCAACCGCGTCCCGCTCACCATCATCGACGCGGCGCTGCCCGACGCGGAGCGCGCGGAACCCGGCGCCCCCGTCGAACTCACGGGAGCGGCCGAGGAACTGACGCCCCTGATCCGGGCCGTGGGGTACTGCATGCAGTCCCGCAAACACCACGCCCGGCGCGAGGAGACGGCCGCCTGGCTCGCCGCCAACCTGGCCGGTCCGTCCCCGTACCGGCGCTACTTCAAGCGCCGCCGCCTCACAAGCCTCCGCCTCCCGGGCGGCGCCCCCGTCCGAGCCGAGGCCCTGCGCCGCAACCCGACGGTACGCCGAGCGGTACGCCGCCTCCGACAGACGACGCGGTAGCGGGTGAGCGGGTGAGCGGGGGCGCGGGGCAGCGGGGGCGCGGGGCAGCGGGGGCGCGCAGCGCCCCGCTCAGGGGCGCGGGGCGTTGTCGATCTGCGGCTCCGCCGCGCGGCCGCGACCAGCCACGACGGCGCCGCGGACGGCCGGCGGCCATCGCGGCACCGCAGGACTCCGGACCGCTCAAGCCCGCCGTACGGCGAGGGCCCGCTTCAGCCGGGGCCCGACCGGCTTCTCCACGAACCGGTGGAGAAGCCACGCGATCGCCAGCATGGACAGCACCGTCGCGCCGAACGTCAGCCACGGGTTCAGGCCGAAGTCGCGGTACAGCACCCGGATGAAGAACCAGCCCAGATGCTCGTGGATCAGGTAGAAGGGGTACGTCAGCGCCCCGGCCACCGTCAGCCAGCGCCAGTTCGCCCGGCTCGTCCAGCCCACGGCCACCGCGGCGACGGCGACGAAGGCGACGAGGACGATCAGCTGGATGACGTACGGGCTGCGGTGGAAGGCGCCCTGCGGGCCGGGGTGCCACAGGGCCGTGACCGAGTAGCGCTGGCCGAGCAGGAAGCTGAAGACCACGATGCCCCACGGCAGCAGGCTGTTGCCGAAGCGGTGGATCAGGTACAGGGCGAGACCGCCGATGAAGTACGGGGCGTGGTCGCGCATCACCAGCTCGTCGGTCAGCGGGTTGTCGGCGACCCGGGCGAAGACGCCGGCCAGTGTCCACAGGCAGCAGAACATCACCACCCGGCGGTAGGTGACGCCCCGCCGGACCACGAACAGCGCGAACAGGGCGTAGAAGCGGACCTCCACCCAGAGCGTCCAGTCCACCCCCAGCACCCGGGGTACGCCCATCGGCTGCTGGAGCATGGTGAGGTTGGTGAGGATCTCGTCCGAGCGGAGCGGCGAGGCCACCACCGGCAGGACGATCCCCGCGGCGGTGACCAGGACGATCGCCGCCCAGTACGCCGGGTACAGACGGGTGACCCGGGAGCGGAAGAAGTCGCCGATGCTCCGGCCCCAGCTGCTCATGCAGATCACGAACCCGCTGATCAGGAAGAAGAACTGCACGCCCAGGCTGCCGTAGGTCGCGAACTGCGACAGCGTCGGGAACTTCGCGGCGGGGGACTGGTGCCAGGACTGCGCGACCTCGCCGTTCTTGCCGGCGTAGTGGTAGATGCAGACCATCAGGGCGGCCAGCAGGCGCAGCCCGTCCAGGGCGCGCAGCCGGCTCTCCGTCCGGGGCCGGACCGGAGCCCGGTCGGGGACGAGAAGGTCCAGCCGGAGTGCCGGTGTCGTCGGAGCCGGCGTCGTCGGAGCCGGTGTCGGGGCCGGTGCCGCCGCCTGGTCAGCCGCGCTCATCCTGGGGACCTTCCGTGGGAGTCATGAGGTGTGTTCCGTCGTCCGCGACGGTCATCGCCGTCGCGTCGACGACTGGACGCTAGGCAGCTCCGACGTGGGAGGGGTGAGTGACGGCTGGCCCATGGACGGCGTGAGAATGACGATCGGATGAACGGCTGCCCCGTTATGTCTTGTTTCCGCCCGTCGCCCGCTTCAGGGCCCGCGCCCGCCGTGCGAGGCGGCGGACGGTCGCGTTGCGCGGGATGAAGGCGAGCTGGTTCGGTACGGCGCCGGGCAGGGCCAGCGCCGCCAGCCGCCGGCGCTTGAAGTAGCGCCAGGTGTGCGGGTCGAGGCGGGTGGAGAGATAGCGCTCCGCCGCACCCAGCAGCCTCGGATAGATCTTGGGCTGCATCGCGTAGCCGACGGCGGTGACGAGCGCGGACAGTTCGTCCACCCGCTCCGGCGACGGCATGGCCCACGCCTCCACCGCCGCCCTGTCCGCGAGGTCCGGCAGCAGCGCGTCGACGATGGTGAGCGGCACCCGGTTGCTGTTCTGGTAGGGCGTGAGCCTGGCCAGCACGGTGCCGGTGCCGACCCGGGCGACCGGAAGGCCGTACAGACCGGCGGCGGTGAGCAGCGCGGTGGAGAAGCAGCCGACGACGAGGGCGGGCCGCAGCCGCTGGTAGGCCACCTCCGCGAGGACGGGCCGGTCGAGGATCTCGAGTTCGGCGCCCAGCTTCTTCGCCTCGTCCTCCAGCAGCCGGGACCAGCGGGCGGGGGCCACCGGGTGCGGCTTGAAGACGAGCCTGTGGTGGCCGAGCGCCACGGCGCCGCGCACCATGTCCCGGTGCAGTGCCTCCTCCTCGGCGTCGCCGATGATGCCGAGCGCCGAGAGGTACTGCCCGAGGAGCAGAGCCGGTTGCTCCCCGGCGGCCGGCAACTCGGCCTCCGCCGAGGCGAGTTCGTTCAGCACCTTCAGGAACGCCTCGGACGGCACCAGCACCGGCGGCACGCCGAACTCGGTGAGCAGCAGGGGAGTGAGGCCCGGCACCAGATCGAGGTGCAGCAGCCGCCCGACCCGGGTGCCGACCAGCGGGTCGATCTTGTCGCGCGTGGGGCCGTAGCTCATCAGGCCGTCGGCGTAGGCGTCGACGGGAGCGCCGGTGAACAGCTGGCACAGCGCCAGCGCCGGGTTCACCTGGATGGACTCCACCGCCAGGTGGACCTCGTCGTCGCCGAGGTCCCACAGCAGCCGTACGTGCCGCTCCCACAGGGGGATGTCGTCCCCGCGCGGGCCCCAGGCGCCGGGGTGGAAGGGGGAGATGGTCTCGTTCCAGGACAGCACCTCGTCGAAGCGTTCACGGATCCGGGCGAAGCCCGGCATGGCGTCGACGGACGGCGTGGTCTCCGGGTTGACCGCGTTGTTGGTGACCAGCAGCAGCCGGCGGTCGGTCGGTTCGAAGAGCCCGGCGTCGAGGGCCGCGGCGAGGGTCGCGGCGCCGTACAGGGTCGAGACGCAGAAGATCCGGGTGGTGCGAGGCATCAGACGTCCACCGTCCGCGCCGCCGCCGTCCGCGCGGTCGTCGTCCGTGCCGTCACCGGCCTGCGGCGCACCCGCCGCAGTACCCCCGCCCGCTGTACGTCCATCGAGTCCATGACCTCCGCCAGCACGTCCTGCGGCATTCGTTTCAGGGCGGCGGCGCACAGGGAGCGCAGTTTCCGGGCCACGGCGGGTTCGAACCTCTCGATCGAGCCGAGGTGATGGGTCATGATCGCGCAGTAGGTGCGCACCGCCTTGGGCAGCAGCATTTCGCCCTCGGCGTCGGCCGTCGTCTCCTCGATCACCTGGTCGAAGGCGCGGATGAAGTCCAGTTGCCGTACGTCGCCGATCTGGGTGAGCGAAGAGGCCACGCCGCGCCGGTAGTAGACGCCCAGCAGCCCCGTCACGGCGAAGGTGTCCGCCTCCCGGTGGAGCTTCCAGATCCACGGCCGGTCCTCGGCCGTCCGCAGCCCGTCGGTGAAGTGCAGCAGTCCGCGGTCGACCAGGCGGCGGTGGTAGACGCCGGCCCAGGCGTAGGCGTAGTCCACCGAGGTGGACCGGTCGGCGGGCAGGATCGCCTCCCGCGGGTTCATCACCACCCCGCGCCGGCCGTGCGGGACGCGGTGAATGCTCCGCGCCCGCCCGGTGCACTGCACATGGTCGGTACGGACGAAATCGCAACCCAATTCCTCGATGACGGAGAGGAGTTGGGGGAAATACCCGGGAGCGAGCCAGTCATCGCCGTCCAGGAAAGTCAGATAATCGCCACGGGCTGTGTCGATTCCGGTGTTTCTCGCGGTCGCCAGCCCTCCGTTCTTCTCGTGTCTGACCAGCACCGCGCCCGGCAGTTCGCGCTCCGCACGGGCAAGGATGTCCGAGGTCGCGTCGGTCGAACAGTCGTCGACCAGAATGAACTCGAAGTCCTCACGTGTGTTCGCACGCAGGCTCGCAAGGGTGTCAGGCGCGTATTGCTGAACATTGAAGAACGGCACGATCACGGAAAGCTTGGGCACCTGCGAAACCCTAGAAGGAGCCCCGGCAGCGGAACTTTCCGGTGCGGATACGGGGGGTGAACTCGATGTGTCGGAATGGTGCACCCCCTGCGCTTTCCCGCAATTCGCGGGCCAGTTCGGCGTTCGGTGGCCCGCTGTTAACTCTTTGTTGAGGGGTGATTGGGCAAAGCCTGGCTTTTGCTTTCTAGCGTCCTGTCCGTGCCAGCAAGTACTGCCAACCCCCCACGGATCGCCGTCCTCGCGGACTCCGACACCCGGTGGAAATGGGGTGCGCTGACCGCGACGCGGATCGCGCCCTCCATGGAAGCCGGACCCGGGAGCGGGGCGCAAGCCGCCCCCGTCCTGGACGGATTCCTGCTGCGCGGCCGGGCCACGCCCACCCCCCGCCAGCTGGCCGAGGTCGGCGTGCACGCCGACTCGCTGCGCGAGGTCACCGCGCTGGAGTTCCTGCGCGCCATGGCGCGGACGTCGTACGACGTCCTCGTCCTCGCGCTGGTCGGCGGCGGCGTCCAGGCGCTCCTGCACGGCCTGAAGCGGGTCTGGGAGGGGCAGGGCGAGCGTCCCGTCGTCGTCACCGGCTATGTCGGCGTCGTCTACGAGAAACTCGCCGACGGCCTGCTGCTGCGGCACGGCGCGGACCTCGTCCTCGCCAACTCCCGCCAGGACGCGGAACGTTTCCGCGCCGTGTACGAGGGGGTGGGCGCCGACGCCTCGTCGGTGACCGAGGTCGCCCTGCCGTTCCTGGGCGGCGCCCCGTACACGGGTGAACCCGGCCCGTCCGCGGAGCGGGGCAGGCCCTACACCGTCGTCTTCGCCGCGCAGCCCTCCGTGCCGGACAACCGCAGGGACCGGGCGTACCTGCTCGACCGGCTGGTGCGGCACGCGCGTCTGCACCCCGAACGCGAAGTGCTGCTCAAGCTCCGCTCCAGGCCGGGTGAACACACCACCCACATCGAGGAACTGCCCTACCAGAAGCTGGCCCAGAAGCTCGGTCCGCCGCCCAACCTCCGCCTGGTGTACGGAAACATGGGCGAGGTCCTCGACCGCACCGACCTCATGGTCACGGTCAGTTCGACGGCCGCCCTGGAGTCCCTGCACCGCCGGATCCCCACCGTCGTCCTCACCGACCTCGGGGTGCGTGAGGCGCTCGGCAACCACCACTTCGTCGGCTCCGGCTGCCTCGCCTCGTGGGACCAGCTGGACGCCGGGCACCGGCCCGCCCCCCACGAGGAGTGGGTGACCCGGCAGGGCGTCGCGGCCGGCGGTCCCTCCTCCGGGGGCGGCTCGTACGCGACGGCCTTCGACGCGGCGCGTGAGCGGATCACCAAGCTGCTCGACGGCCCCGGCGGCCTGCCGCCCCTCACCCCCTACTACACGCCCGAGACCGCGCCCGGCTATCTGCCCGGCATCCTCGCCCGCCACCACCTCGGCCCCGACGGCAGCCCGCTGCCCGGTGAACCGGCCGCCGACCGGGAGCCGGGCCCGGTCCGGCGGATCGTGCGCCGGGCGGCACGCGGCGCCTACCGCCACGGCGTCCAGCGCGTGGCGCCTGTCATCCGGCGGATGGGGGAGCTGTGACCCTTCAAGGAGAGAAGCTCATGTCCGACTCACCAGCCGGGATGCGCCGTGTGCTCGCGGTGATCCCCGCGCGCGGCGGCTCCAAGGGCGTCCCCGCGAAGAACCTCGCGCCGGTGGGCGGCGTACCGCTCGTCGCCCGGGCGGTCCGCGAGTGCCGGGCGGCCCGGCTCGTGACGGACGTCGTCGTCTCCACCGACGACCACGCCATCGCGGCGGCGGCGCGGGAGGCGGGCGCGGAGGTCGTGCTGCGGCCGGCCGCCATCGCCGGCGACACCGCCACCTCCGAGGCGGCCGTCCTGCACGCCCTGGACGCCCACGAGGCGCTGCACGGCTCCCCGGTCGGCACCGTCCTGCTCGTGCAGTGCACCAGCCCCTTCCTCGTCCGCGAGGACGTGGACGCGGTCGCCGGCGCCGTCGTCGAACAGGGTGCGGACACGGCCGTCACGGTCGCCCCCTTCCACGGCTTCGTCTGGCGCCACTCGGACGAGGTGAGCGAGGGCGGCTTCGGCGTCAACCACGACAAGTCCCACCGCCCGCGCCGCCAGGACCGCCCCCAGGACGTCCTGGAGACCGGCGCGGCCTACGCGATGGACGCGGCCGGATTCCGCAAGCACCGGCACCGCTTCTTCGGCCGCACGGAACTCGTCCGCACCGATCCCGCCCGGGTCCTGGAGATCGACGACCCGCACGACCTGGCCCGGGCGCGCGCACTGGCTCCCCTCTTCGACGCCGACCTCCCCGGCGCCCTTCCCACCGCAGAGGACATCGACGCCGTCGTCCTCGACTTCGACGGCACCCAGACCGACGACCGGGTGCTGATCGACTCCGACGGACGGGAGTTCGTCTCCGTCCACCGCGGCGACGGCCTCGGCATCGCCGCCCTGCGCAGGTCGGGCCTGCGGATGCTGATCCTCTCGACCGAACAGAACCCCGTCGTCGCCGCCCGCGCCCGCAAGCTCGGGCTCCCGGTCCTGCACGGCGTCGACCGCAAGGACCTCGCGCTCAAGCAGTGGTGCGAGGAACAGGGCATCGCGCCGGAGCGCGTGCTCTACGTCGGCAACGACGTCAACGACCTCCCCTGCTTCGCCCTCGTCGGCTGGCCGGTGGCGGTCGCGAGCGCCCACGACGTCGTACGCGGCGCCGCACGCGCGGTCACCACCGTCCCCGGTGGCGACGGCGCGATCCGGGAGATCGCCGGCTGGATCCTCGGCCCCTCCCTCGACACCCTCCCCCAGTAAGGAACGTTCCGCCATGAGCATCAGCAGCAGCGCCAACTCCCGTCTGCGCTTCCTCGGTTCGCGCCCCGTCGGCCCCGGTCACCCCGTCTACGTCACCGGCGAGATCGGCATCAACCACAACGGCGACCTCGACAACGCCTTCCGGCTGATCGACGCCGCCGCCGACGCCGGCTGCGACGCCGTCAAGTTCCAGAAGCGCACCCCCGAGATCTGCACCCCGCGCGACCAGTGGGACATCGAGCGCGACACGCCCTGGGGCCGGATGACGTACATCGACTACCGCCACCGCGTCGAGTTCGGCGAGGACGAGTACCGGCAGATCGACGCGTACTGCAAGGAGAAGGGCATCGCCTGGTTCGCGTCCCCGTGGGACACCGAGGCGGTCGCCTTCCTGGAGAGGTTCGACGTCCCCGCGCACAAGGTGGCGTCCGCCTCGCTGACGGACGACGAACTGCTGCGCGCCCTGCGCGGCACCGGCAGGACGGTCATCCTCTCCACCGGCATGTCCACCCCGAAGCAGATCCGCCACGCCGTCGAGGTCCTCGGCTCGGAGAACATCCTGCTCTGCCACGCCACCTCCACCTACCCGGCGAAGGCCGAGGAGCTCAACCTCCGCGTGATCAACACGCTGGAGCTGGAGTACCCCAACGTCCCGATCGGCTACTCCGGCCACGAGACGGGCCTGCAGACCTCCCTCGCCGCCGTCGCCCTCGGCGCGGTCTTCGTCGAGCGGCACATCACCCTCGACCGCGCGATGTGGGGATCCGACCAGGCGGCCTCCGTGGAACCGGGCGGCCTCCACCGCCTCGTCCGCGACATCCGCACCATCGAGGCCTCCCTCGGCGACGGCGTCAAGAAGGTCTACGACTCGGAGCTCGGCCCGATGAAGAAGCTGCGCCGGGTGTCGGGCGCCGTCGCGGAGGCGGAGATCGCGGCGGCGGCGGGCGAACCGGTCGCGGTGTGACCTGAGTACCACCTCTCCGAGTGCCCTACAGGATGGTCGTCCGACGATGAGTCCTCGCGCCGGGAAGAACACCGGCCCCACCCCCCACACCCTCGCCTTCGTCGAGAGTCCGGTGCAGCTCCTGAACGTCCTGGAATGGGCGTACGCCCGGGAACTCCGCCCGGGGGAGGAGCCCGGCGCGGGGCTGACCCTCGTCGTCCTGTCCCCGACCGACCCGATGACCCGCGGCCAGCTGCGCCGCATGGCCGAGCTGGCCCGCCGGGAAGGTCACACCGTCCGCTGGGAGGAGGCCCGCGGCGGCGCCACGGCGCCCTTCCGCACGATCGGCGGCCTCACCCGGCTGCTGCGGCGCGCGGAACGGATGGTGATGGGCGACCCGTTCTCCCGCTACGTCCAGCTGCTGCTGACCATCACCAGGGCGAGCGAGCTGGTCGTGGTGGACGACGGGACGGCGACGATGGAGTTCGTGGGCCAGCTGGCCCGCGGCGAACGCCTCGTGCGCTGGCACCGCCGGGGCGGCCGCCCCGGCCCCCGCGACCTGATGTTCGCCCCGATCTCCTCCTCCGCCCGCCGCCACCTCACCCCGAGCGCGGACCGCCGGGTCGAGGTCTTCTCGTCCATGCCGATAAGGCAGGCCCCCGACGGGGTCACGATCACGCCCAACGTCTTCGCCTGGACCCGGGAACGCTTCGGCCCCCCGCGCGTGACGAAGAGTGCGGACATGGTGGGCACCTCGCTGGTGGAGACCGGCGTGGTGGACGCCGACCGCTATCTGGAGGCCGTCCAGACGCTGGCCAGGGCCCACGGCGCGACCCGCTACTTCGCCCACCGGCGGGAGAGCACGGGCAAACTCCACCGGCTGGCCGTCGAGACGGGACTCGAGGTCGTCCGCCCGGACCTCCCGCTGGAACTGATCGCCCGCCGGGGCCCCATCGGCCGGACGGTCCTCAGCTTCCCGTCCACGGTCGTCCACACCCTGCCGCTGGCCCTGTCCGGCACGGACGTCCGCGTCGCGGTCTGCGACATCGACCCGGCCTGGCTGACGGAACACGCCTCGCCGAGGGCGCAGGGCTTTCTGTCCGGGGTGACGGGCACGGCCAAGGACGTGCACCGGCTGGCCGCGGTGAGCGTGGTCTGAGGAGACAGCTGTCACCCCCGGCCCGGGTGATCACGAGCCGCCGCCCCGCCGGGGCGGCGGCTCGCCCGGCTCCTCGTCCTCCTCCCAACGGCCGAACCCGTCGAAGAAGCCGGCCTCGGGCTCCTCGGCATGCCTGTCCCGCCACCGCAGGACGGCCCACATCACGCAGGACGGCCCACATCACACACGCGAGCGCGCACGCCGTGAGAGCCATCAGCGCGAGCCCGGTCAGTGCCGGCTCCGCGACGCCCCTCGCCAGGGTTCCGGGGATCCGGTCCTCGCCGCACCCGCAGGTCGTCGTCTCCATGCGCGCACCCTGCCCACCGCGTCCCGTGCAGTCGCCCGCCGTGGCGCGATCGCCGCGTGCAGGTGATGATTCCGGGACCGGGGCCGGTCCCGGTAAGTGGACAGCCCCAGCGTTTCTCCAGTGGTCCGTGGTATCCGTGGAGGGAAGGCAGAAAGTGTGGGTGCCGGCCAAAAGCCGGTGAGTTTACCCACCACCCCCAGCAGCCATGCGCCGCGCGGCCAACTTTTCTTCGCCTAACGGGTTGAACTTTTGTTGATCGCCTCAGTTGACCGCCCCGGCGTCCTACCCTTCAGAGGGTGAAGCAACTGATGTCCCGAGAGTCCGAGGCCGATCCGTCAGGGGAACACGTGCTCCCCGGTGCACCTGTCGGCGCCCTTCCCGGCACCTTGCCGGAGGCGCTGCGCGCAGAACTCGTGGCCTTCCGCCGCGACATGCACATGCACCCTGAGCTCGGCAACCAGGAGTTCCGCACGACGGCCGCGATCAAGGCCCGCCTCGAGAAGGCGGGCCTCGAGCCACGCGTACTGGCCGTCGGGACCGGCCTCGTCTGTGACATCGGCACGGTGGGCGGAGGGGGCGCGGCAGCCGACGGCGTTCCCGTCCTCGCCCTGCGCGCCGACATCGACGCGCTGCCCATCCCGGACACGAAGACCGAGAGCGCGTACCGCTCCACTGTGCCGGACCGCGCGCACGCCTGCGGGCACGACGTGCACACCACCGTCGTCCTCGGCGCCGGGCTGGTCCTCGCCGAGCTGCACCGGCAGGGCCGGCTCCCGCGGCCCGTGCGGCTGATCTTCCAGCCCGCCGAGGAGGTGCTGCCCGGCGGTGCCGCCGACGCCATCGAGGACGGGGCGCTGGACGGCGTCGGCCGGATCATCGCCGTGCACTGCGACCCCCGTGTCGACGCGGGCCGGATCGGGCTGCGCGAGGGCTCCATCACCTCCGCCTGCGACCGGCTGGAGATCGCCCTGGACGGGCCCGGCGGCCACACCGCCCGCCCGCACCTGACCACCGACCTGGTCACGGCCGCCGCCCGGGTCGTCACCGACGTCCCCGCCCTGGTCGGCCGGCGCGTCGACACCCGGGCCGGACTCGCCGTGACCTGGGGCCGGATCGAGAGCGGCCACGCGCCGAACGTGATCCCGCAGCACGCCGAGCTCTCCGGGACGGTCCGCTGCCTGGACATCGAGGCGTGGCGGCAGGCCCCGGACATCGTCGTCGCGGCGATCGACGAGGTCGCCAACCTGCACCGGGCCAAGTCCGAGATCACCTATGTCCGTGGGGTCCCGCCCGTCGTCAACGACGCCGACGTGACCGGACTGCTGCGTGACGCCATGGTCGCCCGGCGCGGTGAGACGGGCGTGGAGGGCACCGAGCAGAGCCTCGGCGGCGAGGACTTCTCCTGGTACCTCGAGCGGGTGCCCGGCGCGATGGCCCGGCTCGGCGTCCGCACCCCCGGCGAGCGCACCGTGCGTGACCTGCACCAGGGCGACTTCGACGCGGACGAGTCGGCGATCACCGTCGGCGTGGAGCTCTTCACGGCGGCCGCGCTGCTGGACGCGGCGACCCGCGCCCACTGAGGGACCTGCGGCGAAGGGGTGCCGGAAAGGTGCTCCTTCGTCCCCCTGTGTCACCCACCCGTAACCCCGGGGACGCGCTTGTAACCCGGCGTCGGCACGAATCGATAACGGCCCGGAGAAACCCCGTTCCCCTCCGCTTCTACGCGCGTTACTGTGCGCCGGAATCGCCACCGGGAACGGCATGACGGGAAGCCCTCCTGAACGGCGCCACCAAGGGGAAAGCGGGCCGGTCACGGCGCCGTGGGGATGAAGGGGTGCTTTCAATGCGTCTGATGTCTCGGAGGACGGGATTCTCCCAGGCCGCGGTGACCGTCGCGGTCGTCGCGCTCGCCGCCGCCGGCTGCGGCAAGTCCAGCAGCGACTCCAAGTCGAGCGACTCGGAATCCAGCAGCGGCACGTACTCGGGCAAGGGCATCGGCCTCGCCTACGACATCGGCGGCAAGGGCGACCAGTCGTTCAACGACGCCGCCTTCGCCGGTTTCCAGAAGGCCGAGAAGGAGTTCAAGATCGGCGGCCAGGACATCGAGCCGCAGGACGGCGAGTCCGACGCGGACAAGGTGCAGCGGCTGACCCAGCTCGCCCAGGCCGGCTACAACCCGGTGATCGGCGTCGGCTTCGTCTACGCGCCGGCCGTCAAGGAGGTCGCCGCCAAGTTCCCGAAGATCACCTTCGGCATCATCGACGACGAGCAGGTCCAGGCCAAGAACGTCGCCGACCTGGTCTTCCACGAGGAGCAGGCCTCGTACCTGGCCGGTGTCGCCGCCGCCAAGGCCACCAAGAAGGCGCACATCGGTTTCATCGGCGGCGTGGACATCCCGCTGATCCACAAGTTCGAGGCCGGTTACGTCCAGGGCGCCAAGTCGGTCAACCCGAGCATCAAGATCGAGTCGCAGTACCTCACCGAGACCCCCCAGGAAGGCGGCTTCTCCAGCCCCGACAAGGGCAAGGACGCGGCGAGCGGGCAGATAGAGGCGGGCGCCGACGTCATCTACCACGCGGCCGGTCTCTCCGGCCAGGGCGTGATCACCGAGGCCGCGGCCAAGAAGGTGTGGGCCATCGGCGTCGACTCCGACCAGTACAGCCAGAGCGCGCTGGCGGCGTACAAGGACTACATCCTCGGCTCGGCGCTGAAGAACGTCGGCGGCGCCGTCTACGACCTCGTCAAGTCCGTCCACGCGGGCAAGCCGCTGTCCGGTGTGGTCCGCGGCAGCCTCTCCAACGACGGCGTCGGATTCGCCGACTCCAACCCGAAGTACAAGGCCATGACGGACGTCGTCGCCGCGGTCGACAAGGCCAAGCAGGACATCATCGACGGCAAGATCACGGTAAACACCAAGTAACGGCCCCGGAGCCGTTTCCGCCGGGCCTTTTGCTACGCCCTTCCGGGCGTCCTTGCAGCCCATACGCCCCTTGCCTCCCGCAAGGGGCGTACTGCTGTCCGTAACCTGGAACGCGACTGTGGCCACAGCTCGGTAACGGACCGGACAGAAGGGTTTTTCCGTCTGGTCTACGCGCGTTACGCTGCGGCGGAACCAGCGCCTGGTTTGGGCGCTTGCACAAAGGAGTCAAGTTCCATGCGCCGGGTGTCCCGAATCGCGGCTGCGGGTGTTGCCACCGCAGCTCTCGCCGTGACCGTTTCCGCTTGCGGAAGCTCCTCCACGTCGTCCTCGTCCTCCAACAGCAGTGACAAGAACCTGGGCCTCGCGCTCGCCTACGACGTCGGCGGCAAGGGCGACCAGTCCTTCAACGATGCCGCCACGGCCGGCCTGGACAAGGCCGACAAGGAGTTCGGCTACAAGTCCTCCGCGGTCGAGCCGCAGGACGGCGAGTCCGACGCGGACAAGGTGCAGCGCCTGGAGAGCCTTGCCAAGCAGGGCTACAACCCGGTGATCGGCGTCGGCTTCGCCTACGCGCCGGCCGTCAAGGAGGTCGCGGCCAAGTACCCGAAGACCACCTTCGGCATCGTCGACGACGAGCAGATCAAGGCCGACAACGTCGCCGACCTGGTCTTCCACGAGGAGCAGGCCTCCTACCTCGCCGGTGTCGCCGCCGCCAAGGCCACCAAGACCAACACGGTCGGCTTCGTCGGTGGTGTGGACGTCCCGCTGATCCACAAGTTCGAGGCCGGCTTCAAGCAGGGCGTCCAGGACACCAAGAAGGGCGTCACGGTCAAGTCGCAGTACCTGACCGAGACCGCCGCCGAGGGTGGCTTCTCCAGCCCCGACAAGGGCGAGAGCGCCGCCGAGGGCCAGATCGACGCCGGTGCGGACGTCGTCTACGCCGCCGCCGGTCTGTCCGGCCAGGGTGTCATCAAGGCCGCCAACGCGCACAAGGTGTGGGCCATCGGCGTCGACTCCGACCAGTACAAGCAGGACGCGCTGAAGGCGTACAAGGGCTCGATCCTGACCTCGGCCATGAAGAACGTCGAGGGCGCGGTCTACACGCTGGCCAAGTCCGTGCACGACGGCAAGCCGGCGACCGGCGTCGTCCGCGGCAGCCTCGAGAACGGCGGCGTGAGCGTGTCGGACTCGAACCCGGCCTTCGCGGGCAACGCCGACATCCAGGCCGCGATCAAGAAGGCCGAAGAGGGCATCAAGAGCGGCACCATCACGGTGAAGACCTCCTGACCTTCTGTCAGGGGTCTTGGCCAAAGAACCGCTGTAATGGCAGCGTTACGGCCACGGAACCGGGCGCGGGAAGTATGTCCTCCCCGCGCCCCGTTCGCGCGGCAGAATGCTCGGAACAGGTCGAGACCTGATCGCGATGCCCCCAGGGCGGCTATCAAGATCATTCAAGATCGATCTGATCCGGGCACTATTTAAAGCAGGGGCGCTACGCGCGTAGAGCGACCCCTTTTCCAAGGAGAGTGCGCCATCGACGCGTCCAGCAGCCCTCCGCTCACCGCACAGTCGACGATCGCGGTAGAGCTGGCGGGGATCACCAAGCGCTTCCCCGGTGTCGTCGCCAACCACGACATCCACCTCGCCGTCCGTAAAGGCACCGTGCACGCCCTCGTCGGCGAGAACGGCGCCGGCAAGTCGACGTTGATGAAGATCCTCTACGGCATGCAGAAGCCGGACGAGGGAACCATCGCGATCGACGGCCGGCAGGTGAGCTTCTCCAGCCCCGCCGACGCCATCGCGCGCGGCATCGGCATGGTCCACCAGCACTTCATGCTGGCCGACAACCTGACCGTGCTGGAGAACGTGGTGCTGGGCAGCGAGAAGCTGTACGGCATCGGTGGCAACGCCCGTAAGAAGATCAAGGAACTCTCCGACCGCTACGGGCTCGGCGTACGCCCCGACGCCCTGGTCGAGGACCTCGGTGTCGCCGACCGGCAGCGCGTCGAGATCCTCAAGGTCCTCTTCCGCGGCGCCACGACCCTCATCCTCGACGAGCCGACCGCCGTCCTCGTCCCGCAGGAGGTCGACGCGCTCTTCGACAACCTGCGCGAGCTGAAGTCCGAGGGCCTGTCCGTCATCTTCATCTCCCACAAGCTGGGCGAGGTGCTGTCCGTCGCCGACGAGATCACGGTCATCCGGCGCGGCACGACCGTCGGCACGGCCGTCCCGGCCGAGACGACCCCGCGTCAGCTCGCCGAGATGATGGTCGGCAGCGAGCTGCCCACCCCGGAGACCGCCGAGTCCACGGTCACCGACAAGCCCGTCATCCAGGTCGCGAACCTCACCGTGTACGCCAGCGGCGGCGCCTCCCTGGGCGTCGAGGCCGAGCCCACCGGCGGCGCCACGCTGGCCCCCGAGGGCGGCGAGGTCAAGAAGGCGCTCGACGACGTCAGCTTCACCATCCACGCCGGGGAGGTCATGGGCATCGCCGGCGTCGAGGGCAATGGCCAGACCGAGCTGATCGACGCGCTGATCGGCACCAAGAACGCGGACTCCGGCACCATCGCCTTCCTGGGCGAGGACATCACCCCCTGGAGCACCCGCAAGCGGCGTGAGTCCGGCGTCGGCTACATCCCCGAGGACCGCCACCGCCAGGGCCTGCTCCTGGAGGCACCCCTCTGGGAGAACCGCATCCTCGGCCATGTCACCGAGGCCCCCAACGCCAAGGGCTTCTGGCTCAACCCCAAGGGCGCCCAGGCCGACACCCGCCGGATCGTCGAGGAGTACGACGTCCGCACCCCCGGCATCGACGTCACCGCCGCCTCCCTCTCCGGCGGCAACCAGCAGAAGCTGATCGTCGGCCGCGAGATGAGCCACAACCCCAAGTTCCTGATCGCCGCCCACCCCACCCGCGGGGTGGACGTCGGTGCCCAGGCCCAGATCTGGGACCGCATCCGCGAGGCCCGCCGCGAGGGACTGGCGGTGCTGCTGATCTCCGCCGACCTCGACGAGCTCATCGGCCTGTCGGACACCCTGCGCGTGATCTACAACGGCACGCTCGTAGCGGACGCCGACCCCGCCACCATCACCCCGGAGGAGCTCGGCTCCGCCATGACCGGCGCCGCGTCCGGTCACCTGGAACACGTGGACGACGCGGAAACCACCGAGGAAGCTGCCGGTCCGGAGGACGAGGCCCGATGAAGAAGTTCGACAAGGAGCGCGTGCTCCTCGCGGTGGCCGGCCCGGTCATCGCGCTCGTCGCGGCGATCCTGCTGACCTCGGTCGTGCTGATCGCCTCGGGCAAGAGCCCGATCGAGCCCTACACGCTCATGCTGGAGCAGGCCGGCTACTCCGACGTCCAGGTCCTGATCGTCAACCAGGCCTCGATGTACTACGTCGCCGCCCTCGCGGTCGCCATCGGCTTCCGCATGAACCTGTTCAACATCGGCGTCGACGGCCAGTACCGCCTCGCCGCGATGATGACCGCCGTCGTCGGCGCCAACATCGCCCTGCCGTCCTTCCTCCAGATCCCGCTGCTGCTCCTGGTCGGCGTCCTCACCGGCGCCTTCTGGGCCGGCATCGCGGGCGTCCTGAAGGTCACCCGGGGCGTCAGCGAGGTGGTCGCGACGATCATGCTGAACGCGATCGCCACCAGCCTGATCGGCTACCTCACCCTCGACAACATCTGGGGCGTGCAGGTCGGCAACAACAACACCACCGGCATCATGAAGAACGCCGGCTGGGTCCCCGGCATCGACCTCGGCGCGGACGTCGGCGAGATCTACGGCCTGGTCTTCCTCGCCATCGCCCTCGGCATCGGCTACTGGATCGTCCTCAACCGCACCCGCTTCGGCTTCGACCTGCGCGCCACCGGCGAGTCCGAGACGGCCGCCGCGGCCTCCGGCGTCGACGCCAAGAGGATGGTCCTCACCGCCATGCTGATCTCCGGCGGCATCGCGGGCCTCTCCGGCCTGCCCCTGCTGCTCGGCGACGCGCACACCTACAGCCTGAGCTTCCCCACGGGTCTCGGCTTCACCGGCATCACCATCGCCCTGCTCGGCCGCAACAACCCGGTCGGCATCGCCTTCGCCGCGCTCCTGATCGCCTTCCTCGACAAGGCCTCTCCCGCTCTCGACTACGCGACCCCGGTGGCGTACGAGAAGGAGATCGCCACGATCATGCAGGGCCTCATCGTCTTCGCGGTCGTCATCTCGTACGAGGCCGTACGCCAGTGGGGTCTGCGCCGTCAGCAGAAGCGTGTCGGCGCCGAGCTCGCCGCCGCCGCCCAGAACACCAAGAAGGAGGTGACGGTCTGATGAGCACCACGACCATCGCCAAGCCGAAGGCGAAGCAGCCCGGCAAGGGCGGCCGCCGACTCTCGCTCCCGGTCCTCCTGCTGGTCATCGCGGGCGTCCTCGTGCTGACCTCGGTCGTCCGCCTCATCACCGGCGCGGACGGCATCACCTCCACCGGCCAGATGTCCACGGCGCTGCGCCTCGCCGTGCCCATCGGTCTCGCCGGGCTCGGCGGTCTGTGGTCCGAACGCGCGGGCGTCGTCAACATCGGTCTCGAGGGCATGATGATCCTCGGCACCTGGTTCGGCGCCTGGGCCGGCTACCAGTGGGGCCCGTGGACGGGCGTCGTCTTCGGCATCGTCGGCGGCGCGCTCGGCGCCGTCCTGCACGCCATCGCGACCGTCACCTTCAACGTGAACCACATCGTCTCCGGTGTGGCCATCAACATCCTGGCCATCGGCACCACCCGCTACCTGTCGAAGTTCACCTTCGAGGGCGCCCCGCAGGGCTCCTCCAAGCAGTCCCCGCCGATCGACTCGCTTGGCACCTTCGACATCCCGGGCCTGTCGAGCTGGCTGGACACGCTCAACGAGAAACACTGGTTCCTGATCTCGGACATCGCGGGGCTGGTCGGCGGTCTGATCACCGACCTGTCGCCGCTCACCGTCGTCGCCGTCGCCCTCGTCCCGGCCACCTGGTGGGTGCTGTGGCGGACGGCCTTCGGCCTGCGGCTGCGGTCCTGCGGCGAGAACCCGGTGGCCGCCGAGTCCCTCGGCGTCAACGTCTACAAGTACAAGTACATCGCCGTGATCATCAGCGGCGGCTTCGCCGGCCTCGGCGGCGCGTTCCTGTCCATCGTGGCCTCGAACGTCTACCTCGACGGCCAGACCGCGGGCCGCGGCTACATCGGCCTCGCCGCGATGATCTTCGGCAACTGGATGCCGGGCGGCCTCGCCCTCGGCGCCGGACTGTTCGGCTACACCGACAGCCTCAACCTGCGCGGCGGTACCACCAACGTGCACGCGCTGATCCTGCTCCTCGCGATCGTGCTGGTCTTCGGCGCCGCCTACCTGGCGTGGAAGAAGAAGTACGTCCCCGCCGTCGTCACCGCGCTGATCTCGGCCCTGATGTTCGTCTGGTACGTCAGCACGGACGAGGTCCCGCGCCAGGTCGTGACGGCCGCGCCGTACGTCGTCACGCTGCTGGTGCTCTCGCTCTCCGCCCAGTCCCTCAGGATGCCCAAGGCGGACGGCATGCCGTACCGGAAGGGGCAGGGCAAGTGACGCCGCCCGCCGTCGAGATCGACTGGGAGCGGCTGCGTGCGGTGGCCCGGGACGCCATGTCCCGGGCGTACGCCCCGTACTCCGGCTACCCGGTGGGCGTGGCGGCCCTCGTCGACGACGGCCGGACCGTGTCGGGCTGCAACGTCGAGAACGCCTCCTACGGACTCGGCCTGTGCGCCGAGTGCGGGCTGGTCTCGGAACTCCAGAACACCGGCGGCGGCCGGCTGACCCACTTCACCTGTGTGGACGGCCGCGGCGAGGTCCTCGTCCCGTGCGGCCGCTGCCGCCAGCTGCTCTACGAGTTCGGGGGCTCCGAACTGCTGCTGGAGACGCCGGCGGGGATCCTGCCGCTGGCGGAGATGCTCCCACAGGCCTTCGGCCCGGGTCACCTCACCAAGTAAGTCCCGCGCGGCCCCTCTGACTGGCGCAGAGGGGCCGCGCGGTTTCTGGAACGTCTTGCCGCACCACCGTGCACCCGCACTACGGTGCACCACCGGAAGGAAAGCCATGACGCAGTTGTCGATGGATGCGGTCTCCGTCATCCGCAGCAAGCGGGACCGCGGTGAACTCAGCGACGAGCAGATCGACTGGGTCATCGACGCGTACACCCGCGGCGAGGTCGCCGACTACCAGATGGCCGCCCTCAACATGGCCATCCTGCTGAACGGCATGAACCGCCGCGAGATCGCCCGCTGGACGGCCGCGATGATCGCTTCCGGCGAGCGCATGGACTTCTCCGCCCTGTCCCGTCCGACGGCCGACAAGCACTCCACGGGCGGCGTCGGCGACAAGATCACCCTCCCGCTGGCCCCGCTGGTGGCGGCCTGCGGCGCGGCGGTCCCGCAGCTCTCCGGCCGGGGTCTCGGCCACACCGGCGGCACCCTGGACAAGCTGGAGTCGATCCCGGGCTGGCGCGCGCTGCTCTCCAACGAGGAGATGCTGCACGTGCTGGACACGACCGGCGCGGTGATCTGCGCGGCGGGCGACGGCCTCGCCCCGGCCGACAAGAAGCTGTACGCGCTGCGGGACGTGACGGGCACGGTGGAGGCGATCCCGCTGATCGCCTCGTCGATCATGTCGAAGAAGATCGCGGAGGGCACGGGTTCCCTGGTCCTGGACGTGAAGGTGGGCACCGGCGCGTTCATGAAGACCATCGAGGACGCCCGTGAGCTGGCGTCGACGATGGTCGGCCTGGGCACCGACCACGGCGTGAGGACGGTCGCCCTGCTGACCGACATGTCCACCCCCCTCGGGCTCACCGCGGGCAACGCCCTGGAGGTCCGCGAGTCGGTCGAGGTCCTGGCCGGCGGCGGCCCGGCGGACGTGGTGGAGCTGACGATCGCGCTCGCCCGCGAGATGCTCGACGCGGCCGGCGTCAGGGACGCGGACCCGGCGAAGGCGCTGGCCGACGGCTCGGCGATGGACGTGTGGCGTCGCATGATCGCGGCCCAGGGCGGCGACCCGGACGCCGCGCTGCCCACGGCGAAGGAACAGCACGTGGTGAAGGCGGGCGCCTCGGGCGTCCTGACCCGCCTCGACGCCTACGACATCGGCATCGCCGCCTGGCGCCTCGGCGCGGGCCGCGCCCGCAAGGAGGACCCGGTGCAGGCGGGCGCGGGCGTCGAGCTGCACGCCAAGCCCGGCGACACGGTCAAGGAGGGCCAGCCCCTCTTGACCCTCCACACGGACACCCCGGAGCGCTTCGAGTACGCCCTCCAGGCGGTGACGGGTTCGTACGACATCGGCGCGGCCGACACCGAGTTCACCGCGTCCCCGGTGGTGCTGGAACGCATCGCCTGACGGTCGCCGGAGCCGGTCGCCCGAACCGGTCGCCCGAACCGGTCGCCCGAGCCGGTCGCCCGAACGGATCGGGCGACCCGCGGGCTCTCCCGCGCCGATGAGTTGGGCGCCCCGCCCCGGTCTACCGGTCGTGGAAGCGACGACACCGCCCGTACTCACCCTGACCGGCCCTGTCACCCGCTCCCGGGTGACAGAGCTCGGCGACGACGTACGGGCGCTGCTGGAGGCGAGCGGTGCCGTGGTCGTCGTCTGTGACGTCGCCGGGATCGGGCCGCCGGGACTCCTCGCCGTCGACCTGCTGGCGCGGCTCCAGCTGGCCGCCCGGCGGGCCGGGGGACGCATACGGCTGCGCGCCCCCGACCCCGCCCTACGCGCCCTGCTCGACCTCGCCGGTCTCCGCTTCGAGGTGGAGGGGCAGGCCGAAGAGGGGGAACCAGCGCTGGGTGTCGAGGTAGAAGTGGAACCCGGTGAGGCGGCCGTCTGAGATCTCCAGGACCTGAATCGCCCAGGGGGTGAACCCGCCCCCGTCGGGGTCCGGCTTGTACTGGGCGAAGCCCGGCAGACCGTTGACCTGGACCGGCAGCAGCCGCGAACCCTCGCAGGCGGAGCCCATCGTGGTCATGAAGCCCGTGATGTCGTCGTGTCCTGTCAGCCACAGGTCGAACGGCGGCATCGTCATGATGGCGTCCTCGTGCAGGAGGGCCGTCAGCGCCGTCATGTCGTAGCCCTCGAAGGCCGCCACATAGCGGTCGAGCAGTTTCTGCTGTTCCTCGTCCAACGGGTCGGACACCGCGGCGTTCGCGCCGGAGGCCGCCCGCTCGGACAGCGTCGCCCGCGCCCGCTGGAGCGCGCTGTTGACCGAGGCGACCGAGGTGTCGAGCAGCTCGGCGACCTCGCTCGCCTTCCAGGCCAGCACCTCCCGCAGGATCAGCACCGCCCGCTGCTTCGGCGGGAGCTGCTGCAACGCGGCCATGAACGCGAGACGCACCGACTCCTTGGCCACCGCCGCCTCGGCCGGGTCCTCCACCTTCGGCAGCACACGGGCGTCCGGCATCGGCTCCAGCCAGGTGTTGTCGGGGCGGGGGGAGAGGGCCGCCCGGGCGAGCGGGGTGGGCTCGGAGAGGTCCATCGGCCGGGCCCGCTTGTTGCCGGCCGTCAGCATGTCCAGGCAGACGTTGGTCGCGATGCGGTACAGCCACGAGCGCAGGCTGGAGCGGCCCTCGAACTTCTCGTAGCTCCGCCAGGCGCGCACCAGGGTGTCCTGCACCGCGTCCTCGGCCTCGAACGAGGAGCCGAGCATGCGGTAGCAGTAACCGGTCAGCTCGGTCCGGTGCTTCTCCAGTGCGACGTCGATGTCGGTCGTCGTCGCCGTGCTGTTGCTCATCGTCCACCCACCCCTGTGGCCGTTCTGTCACGCGTCTTCGCGCCCAGCACTTCGGAAGCTACCGCAGCCCACTGACAATGGCCCGCCGAGGCGGCGAAAGCCCAGGTCAAATGGGTTGTCCGGGCATGGTCAGACCAGCTGCTTCACCGACATCAGCAGGTGCCGGTGAAGGCCCCGGGGCGCGTCCGCCGCGCCCAGCAGCGCCCGCTGGCCCGTCCCCAGCAGCTCCACCCGCAGCCTCGGCGCCTCGAAGGAGGCCAGCGCGTCCAGCAGATACGCCGGATTGAAGGCCACGGTCACCTCCTCGGCGCCGGTCAGCCCGGCGGGCAGCCGCTGGGTTGCCACGTCGTCGCCGTACCCGGCGCGCAGCACGACGGACTCCGCCGAGAAGTCCAGCCGCACCGGACTGTTCGCCTCCGCCACGACCCCGACCCGCCGCACGGCCTCGGTGAGCGCGCCGCACTCCACCTCGGCGACCGCGGCCCCCGCCATGTCGAACAGTTTCCCGTACCCCGGCAGCCGTCCGTCCAGCCGCCGTACCACCGTCCGCATCCGCCCGCCCTCGAACCCGATCGGGCCACCCACCGAGCCCTCGTCCAGCCCGATCCGGACGACCCCGCACCGGGCCAGTGACCGGCTCACGTCGAGCAGTCGCCGGGACGGCACGAGCGCCTCCGCCACACCCTCGGCGGCCGCCTCCGGCTTCCACTCCAGCCGCCGTACCGCGTACCGGTAGCGGTCCGACGCCGACAGCGTCATCTCGTCGCCCTCCAGGTGCAGCTGGACGCCGGTCAGCACCGGGAGCGTGTCGTCACGGCCCGCGGCCACCGCGACCTGGGCGACGGCGGTCGAGAACGCGGCCGAGTCCACGGTGCCGTACGCCCCCGGCGGTTCGGGCGGGGTGGGGTACTCCTCACGCGGGAGGGTCGACAGGCCGAAGCTGGTGCCGCCCGCCTCGACCGTGAACCGGGTGCCCTCCAGGGCGCAGCTCACCGGCCAGTCCGGCAGCACCTTGCAGATGTCGAGGAGCCGGCGGCCGAGCACGAGCACCCGGCCCGCCACGCCGACCTCGGCGTCGGTCCCGATCCGTGCCGCCGTCTCGAAGTCGAACCCCGACACGCTCAGCCGCCCCGCCGCCGCGTCCAGCAGCAGCCCGCCCAGCACGGGCACCGGCGTACGGGCGGGCAGCGCGCGGGCCGCCCAGGCCACCGCCTCGACGAGGTCACCGCGGTCGATCCGGAACTCCATCAAAAATCCCCCTGCTCAAGCCGGTTGTCGCGCGGAGGCTACGCGCCACCACTGACAACCGGCCCTCAACAGGGGGAAGAAAGGAAGGAAGCAGGCCGGAGGAAGCAGGCCGGAGGAAGCAGGCCGGAGGAAGCAGGAGAAGGGGGAAGGCCGCGGAACGTTCAGTGGGCGGCGACCAGCGTCTGCCGACGGGCCGCCCGGGTCCCGAACACCGTGATCGTCACGACGCCGAGCACCGCCAGGACGCCCACGCCGACCGTGCCGGCCCAGCCGCCCGAGTGAAAGGCCAGCGCGCCGACCGTGGAGCCGGTGCTGGAGCCGATGTAGTACGCGGACTGGTAGAGGGCGGAGGCCTGCGCGCGGCCGGTCGTCGCGGTCTTGCTGACCGCCGAGGACGCCACCGCGTGCCCCGCGAAGAAGCCCGCCGTGATCAGGACCAGGCCCAGCAGGACCGGAGCCAGCGAGTCCGCAAGCGACAGCAGCAGCCCGCCGGCCGTGGTGCCGCCCGCCAGGTACAGCGCGCCGCGCCGGCCGAGCCGACCGACCAGCCGGCCCGCCGTCGACGCCGACACCGTGCCCACCAGGTACACCAGGAAGATCGAGCCGACGATGCCCTGAGGGAGGGAGAACGGCGCCTCCGTCAGCCGGTAGCCGATTACCGTGTACACGCCACCGAAGACCGTCATGAACAGCGCGCCGATCGCGTACAGACGGCACAGCAGCGGGTTGGCGAGGTGCTCGCGGACCGTGCGGACCAGGACGCGGGGCGCCGGTGATCCCGCCCTGAAGTGCTTCGGCGCCGGCAGCAGCAGCCGGAAGGCGATCGCGCAGGCCACCGCGAGGGCGCCGATCACCCCGACGGCCACCCGCCAGCCCCACTCCTGTGCCACCCAGCCGGTGATGACCCGGCCGCTCATCCCGCCGACGCTGTTGCCCGCCACGAAGAGGCCGATCGCCGTGATGAGCGCCTTCGGCCGGACCTCCTCGGCCAGGTACGCGGTCGCCGACGCCGGAAGCCCGGCCAGCGCCGCGCCCTGCACCGCCCGCAGCAGTACCAGAGTGCCCAGGGAGGGCGCGAAGGGGACCAGCACGCCCACGCCCACCGCGACGCCCAGCGAGGCCGTCATCACCGTACGGCGGCCGTAGCGCTCCGACAGGGCGCTCATCGGGAGCACGAACAGCGCCAGCCCGCCGGTCGCCGCCGCCACCGTCCAGCTCGCCCGACTCGCCGCCACCCCGAAGTCGTCCGAGATCAGCGGCAGCAGCGCCTGTGTGGAGTACAGCAGGGCGAAGGTCGCCACACCGGCGAGGAAGAGCGCGAAGCTCATCCGGCGGTAGCCGGGGCCACCGGGGGACAGCCGGGAGTCGGAGGAGAGGGGAGCGGAGGACGCGGCGCCCACGAGCGTGGACGCCCCGGTACTGGCGGGAGACATGCCTCGAAGTTACGTACGCCCCCGCTCATCCGTCCAATGCATGGAATCGTCATAATCGTTCCCATGGTGCATCAGCAGAGGTCAGAGGGTCGCCTGTCACCGTCCAGTGACACAGAAGACACGGCGGACACGGCAGTCATGTCGAGGCTGCTGGCCCCCCGGCTCGCGTACTTCGCCGGAGTCGCCCGTACCGAGCACGTCACGCGCGCCGCTCAGGAGATGCAGGTCCCGCAGTCGACGCTGTCCCGGGCCATGGTCCGCCTCGAACAGGACCTGGGCGTCGACCTGTTCGCCCGCCACGGCCGCACGGTCTCCCTCACCCCCGCCGGACGCACCTTCCTCGCCTCCGTCGAGCGCGCTCTCGACGAGATCGAGCGGGCCGCCGACGAGGTCCGGGCGGACGCCGACCCGGCCACCGGCAAGGTCGCCTTCGGCTTTCTGCACACCATGGGCGCCGAGACCGTCCCCGGTCTGATCCACGCCTTCCGCGCCGATCACCCGCGCGTCCGCTTCAGCCTGGTCCAGAACTACGGCGAGGCGATGCTCGAACGGCTGCGGGCGGGGGAGCTGGACCTCTGTCTGACCTCCCCGGTCCCGGATGCCCCCGACCTGGTGGCCCGCCGCCTCGACGAGCAGAAACTGCGCCTGGTCGTCCCGGCCGATCACCGCCTCGCCGCCCGCAGACGGGTCCGCCTCGCCGAGGCCGCCGACGAGGCCTTCGTGACCCTGGAACCCGGCTACGGTCTGCGCCGTATCACCGACGACCTCTGCAAGGAAGCCGGGTTCCGCCCCCGGATCGCCTTCGAGGGCGAGGAGGCGGAGACCCTGCGCGGGCTGGTCGCGGCGGGTCTCGGCGTGGCCCTGCTGCCGCCGCCGGCCGTGGCCAGGCCGGGGGTGGTGGAGCTGACGGTGACCGCCCCGCGCGCCGCCCGGGAGATCGGCGTGGCCTGGCTGGACGGCCACCCGGACACCCCACCGGTGGCGGCCTTCAAGAAGTTCCTGTTGTCGAGAAGGGGCAACCTACTCCCGAACTGAGCCCCCGAACCGTTCCTGTGGACTGAGCGGGAGTGAGTCCGTTCAGTCGCGCGCCCCGAACGGTCCTGGGCGAACTGGTCCCCGGCGTACTCGACCCCGAGGCGGCGACACGCATCCTGTGCGTGGTCCGGGCCCGGGAAACCGGTTCCCTGTGCGACCTGACCGGTCGGGTACGGCCAGAGGCGACGGGGAGGCCCTGAACCATCCTCTGGTGGAGCAGGGGCCCCGCACTCCCCCAGACGCCGTACCCGGTGTCCCAGATCGCACAGTCACGCTAACCCGAACGGCCCAGGGCACCGCAACCTCGGAAGCCGACGATCACACGATCGAGCTAAATGCGACCTCGTACGCACCCCTTGGCGAGCCGCTAACAACCCCCCGACGCGCCGGAACGCCGCACCCGCCACCGGTCCGAGGCGGCGAACCCGCTTCCGCACCGGGCCGGCGGACCCGGTGCCGGTTCGAGGCGGCGAACCCGATCGCCGTACCGGACCGGTGAACCCACTGCCGGTCCGAGCCGGCTCCTCAGGGGCGGCCCCGGCGCCGTAACGACTTGCCGAATCCGACGGCCAACGGCATCCGCAGCCCCAGCGGCGGCGGGGCTGCCAGGGCGTCCTCCACCGGCCGGGCGAGCGTCCTTCCGAACAGCGCGCCCATGACGAAGTCCTCGACCAGCGCGAGGACTTCGCTGCGGTACTGGTGCAGCCCGTGGCCGTCGGAGTGCACCTCGAACCGGCACACGTCCCGGTTCGCCTTCTTCGCGCGTGCCGCGAACCGGAACGACAGCTCGGGGTCGCAGCGCTCGTCCTTCGTGCCGTGCACGATCAGCACCCGCCGCCCGGCCAGCTGCTTCACCGGTTCGGGTGCGGCGGCCATGTCCTCCTCCGGCAGCCACGGAGCGATCGCCAGCACGGAGTTGACGGCCTCGTGACCGCCCGCCCGCAGCGCGGCCCGCGCGCCCATGTCGACGCCGACCAGGCACACGGGGACGTCTCCGTACCGCCGTACTGCCTCGTCGGCCGCCCAGGACGCGTCGGCCGCGAGATGCGCCTCGCTGCCGTTCCAGCCGCGACAGCGGTAGTGCACGGCATGGATGGCGAGCCCCTCCTCGCGTCCCGCCCGGGCGAGCCTGCGCCCCAGCCCCCGCACGAAGCCCGCCGCCCACACGGCGGACGGTCTGCGGCTGGAGACCTCCTCACCGCCCGGGAGCAGCAGCACCACCCCGCTCACCGCCGTCGGCGCCGGGCCGAGCGCCCTCCCCAGCCGGACCGTGCGAACCGGCGTCACATCCTGTGCCATGACAGAACAGTGTCAGAAGCGTCGATGTACTCCACCCGTCCGTGCGGTCACCGTTACATATCGGCGGAGTTGTACAACGCGCCGTCTACGCGCGTAGGAGTTAGAGTGCGGAAATGACGAGCCAGAGCACTCAGGCGGGCATCACCCCGAGCTCGGACCAGATCCGGCGGGCACCCAAGGTTCTGCTGCACGACCATCTCGACGGCGGGCTGCGCCCCGGCACGATCGTCGACCTCGCCCGGGAGTCCGTCCCCCACGGCCCCAAAGGCGTGGGAGGCGCTCCCATCGCCCAACTCCCGGAAACCGACCCCGACAAGCTCGGCGTCTGGTTCCGCGAGGCCGCCGACTCCGGTTCGCTGGAACGGTATCTGGAGACCTTCTCGCACACCGTGGGCGTGATGCAGACCCGCGACGCGCTCGTCCGGGTCGCCCGCGAGTGCGCCGAGGACCTCGCCGAGGACGGTGTCGTCTACGCCGAGGTGCGCTACGCGCCCGAGCAGCACCTCGACGGCGGACTGAGCCTCGAAGAGGTCGTCGAAGCCGTCAACGAGGGCTTCCGGGAGGGCGAGCGGACGGCCCGGCACAACGGGCACCGCATCCGCGTCGGCGCCCTGCTCACCGCCATGCGGCACGCGGCCCGCGCCCTGGAGATCGCCGAACTCGCCAACCGCTACCGGGATCTCGGCGTCGTCGGCTTCGACATCGCGGGCGCGGAGGCGGGCTTCCCGCCCACCCGGCACCTCGACGCCTTCGAGTACCTGAAGCGCGAGAACAACCACTTCACCATCCACGCCGGTGAGGCCTTCGGGCTGCCGTCCATCTGGCAGGCCCTCCAGTGGTGCGGCGCCGACCGGCTCGGCCACGGGGTGCGCATCATCGACGACATCGAGGTCACCGCCGACGGCGGCGTGAAGCTCGGCCGGCTCGCCTCCTACGTCCGTGACAAGCGCATCCCGCTGGAGCTGTGCCCCAGCTCCAACCTCCAGACCGGAGCGGCCACCTCCTACGCCGAGCACCCCATCGGCCTGCTGCGCCGGCTTCACTTCCGGGCCACCGTCAACACCGACAACCGTCTGATGTCCGGCACCAGCATGAGCCGGGAATTCGAGCACCTTGTCGACGCATTCGGTTATACGCTCGACGATCTCCAGTGGTTCTCTGTCAATGCTATGAAGTCAGCATTCATTCCTTTCGATGAACGACTTGCCATGATCAATGACGTGATCAAGCCCGGTTATTCCGAGCTGAAGTCCGAATGGCTGTTCCAGCAGGCCGCCTCCACCAGCGGTTCTGTGACCTCGGAAGGCTGAGCTCCGGGTTTCCCGAGGTGCCGGACGCGGGCGGGTGTTGACCATCCGTCCGCATTTCAATGTTTGCCGCCGACCCCTCTCCGTGTTTACGGTCGAGAACCGCTCAGTTCCCCGTATCCCACTCGAGGACGCATTCATCATGAAGCAGTCTGCTGCCAAGACCCTCGGTGTCGCCGCGCTCGGTGCCGCCTTCGCCGCCGTCGGCGCGGGCGCCGCGAACGCGGCCCCCGCCGTTCCGGACGCCGCCCACACCCTGGACGGCGTCACCAGGACGCTGCCGGCGGAGAACGTGGCCCAGGCGCTCCCCGGTGCCGGTGAGGCGCTGTCGCAGGCCCAGCCGGCGCTCGGTGCGGGCCTGGCCGCCGCCCAGCCGGTCGCCGGGAAGCTGCTCGCCCAGGGTCCGACCGCGCCCGTCGCCGGTCTGCTCGGTGGTCTGCCGCTGCAGGGCCTGCCCACGCACGGCCTGCCGGTGAACGGCCTCCCGCTGGGCTGAGCGCCGCCCGTCACGCGCGCCAACGCCGTCGGGGCG